>JABSPP010000157.1 GCA_013214275.1 Flavobacteriaceae bacterium | reverse complement strand
ACAAATCAAAGAACTGTTCTGAAAACATGGTTTTTATTCGCTAATTTAGCATTTCCACAACATTCGTGGTAGAACCAAAAAAGAAAAAAAGCGCAAGGAGAAAGAGGCTAAGAAAATCGATAAGATGAGTCAGAAAGATATTGATAAAGAACTCAAAAAGCTCGATAAAAAACAAAAAAAATTAGAGAGCGAACTCAAAAAAGAAGAAGATCGCAACAAGCGTAAGGAGGCCAAGAAAAAGAAAAAGGAGGATGAGAAAGATGACGAAAGCATCTAGATTTTATATTTTTTTGTATGGTTAGCGTTCAGGAAATTACTACTAAAAAGGAAATGAAGCAGTTTGTGAAATTTCCATTTTCCATATACAAAGGCAATCCTTATTGGGTTCCTCCAATTATCAAAGATGAGTTAAACATCTTTGATAAGACTATGAATCCTGCATTTGAACATGCAACGGCTCGCTTTTTTATGGCTTTGAAAGATGGCAAGATCGCAGGAAGGATCGCTGCTATTATCAATCATTATGAGGTAGAGAAGCAAGGAATAAAAAAAATGCGCTTTGGTTGGTATGATGTGATTGACGATGTGTCGGTAAGTAAAGCGCTTCTTAAAAAAGTACATGAAATTGGCAAGCAGTATCATCTAGAGTTTGTGGAAGGACCTGTGGGTTTTTCTAACCTTGATAAAGTTGGTGTTTTAATTGATGGATTCGATCACATTGGAACTATGATCACATGGTATTCTTTACCTCATTACAAAGAGCATCTTGAGCAACTTGGGTATGTAAAAGCAAAAGAGTACTTAGAAAATAAGTTTGACATGAAAAATGTAGACAAGGCATATTACGCTAAGATCTCCAGAATTATCAAACACCGGTTTAAGCTAACATCAGTCAATTTTAAAAAAACAGAGCAAGTACTTCCTTATGTTGAGGATATGTTTGCCTTGTTCAATAAAACCTACTCTAGGTTGGCTTCTTATGTTCCGATTTCTGATCGACAAATACAATACTTTAAAAACAGATACATCAGTTTTGTCAATCCAGAATTTATCAAATTTATTTTTGATGAAAATGAGCAAATGATCGCCTTTGCCATCATCATGCCCTCGTTCTCGAAAGCTTTACAGAAAGCTAATGGAAAATTATTCCCTTTTGGCATTTTTCACCTTTTAAAGGCTCGAAGAAATCCTAAAGCCATCACCTCTTATCTTATTGGGGTAGATGAAAAATACCAAAATAAAGGTGTTACTGGTATTATCTTTGACGAGTATTTGAAGAGCATAGAAGGGAAAAAAGTTGAAACAATGTTTCGAACTCCTGAGTTAGAGGAAAACAAAGCCATACACCAGATATGGAGAAATTTCAATCAAGTGACACACAAAAGAAGGAGAACCTACAGAATTAACATTGAATGACTAGATATTGAGTTTGAGGCGTGATAAAAAATCAAAAAATGCAACTTTTTTACATTTCAGATATCAACGAGAGCACCCAACAAATCACTTTTGACACTACGGAGAGCAGACATATCATCAGAGTCCTCCGAAAAAAAGAAGGTGATTGTATATATATTACCAATGGTAGAGGACTTCTGGTAACATCTATGATCGATATCGCCAGTGATAAAAAGTGTCAGGTGAGGGTTTCTAGTTGTGAGAAAAAAAATAACTCTAGGAACTATCATCTTCATCTAGCCATAGCGCCTACAAAAAGCAATGATCGTTTAGAATGGTTTATGGAGAAAGCAACTGAAATAGGAATTGATGAGATCACCCCTATTATTACACAAAATTCAGAAAGACGAGCGGTGAAGAAAAACCGTTTGGAAAAAATCATGATTGCTGCCATGAAACAGTCGTTAAAATTTCACCTTCCCATCTTAAATGACCCTACTCCCTTGAATGTTTTCCTGCATCTCAAGTCCAACAGCCGCCGTTATATTGCTCATTGTCGTGAAGGGGAAAAAAGAAGCATGAAAGCGCTTATACAACCATCGGAATCATCAACTATTCTCATTGGCCCTGAGGGTGATTTTTCCCATGAAGAAATCGTCGAAAGCGTTAACGCCAACTTTTTTCCAATTAGCCTAGGAAAAGAAAGGCTTAGAACTGAAACAGCGGCCTTAGTTGCTGTTCAAAATATTGCTTTTATCAATGAGTAAAACTAAATTTCATCTATCATCCTTGACTCCATCATTCTATGAGTTTTAAATTCATTTTTGTCGTTCTTTTTTCTGGAATATTTGCTCCTATTTCTGCACAAGAAGTCGCCGTCTTAAAATATAACGGTGGTGGTGATTGGTATTCTAATCCGACAGCACTACCTAACCTAATTGACTTTACCAATGAAAATATCCATACTAAAATTGCCAGAAATCCCACCTCTGTAGCTGTTGGAAATACAGATCTCTTTAACTTTCCTGTAGTCTTTATGACAGGCCATGGAAATGTATTCTTTACTAGGGATGAAGCGCAAAATCTAAGGATGTATTTAATTTCTGGTGGGTTTTTACACGTCTCAGACAATTACGGTCTAAACACCTACATTCGCAGAGAAATGAAAAAGGTTTTCCCCGAGTTAGATTTTCAGGAGATTCCCACTGATCACCCTATCTACAAACAGACATTTACCTTTAAAAATGGACTGCCAAAAATTCACGAACACGACAAAAAAGCTCCACAAGGTTTTGGGATCTTCTTTGAAGGAAGGTTGGTCTGTTACTATGATTATGAATCTGATTTAAGTGATGGGTGGGAAGATGCCTCAATTCATAACAATCCTGAGGAAGTAAGGTTAAAAGCCTTGAAAATGGGAGCAAATATAATTGAATATGCTTTTAAAAACTGATTTGACCCTTGATATAGATCGTATCAGAATTCATTTTGATACAGAATCTTTGTGGATTCTGAACATCGCTATTGGTATTATCATGTTTGGCGTGGCTTTGGGAATTACTACAGAAGATTTTAGACGATTGATTCGCAACCCAAAAATACTACTGGTAGGTATTTTTTCTCAATTTATCTTATTACCTGCTTTAACATTCGTTGCCATTCTTATCATAAAACCTCACCCTAGTTTTGCTTTGGGGATGATGATGATCGCAGCCTGCCCTGGTGGTAATACATCTAATTTCTACAGTAAAATGGCCAAAGGAAATGCTGCTTTATCTGTGAGTCTTACTGCTTTTGCCACATTAGCATGTATTGTTATGACTCCTTTTAACCTAGAATTTTGGGGAGGCTTGTACAGCCCTACTAATGCCATTTTAAAACCAGTGGCGTTGGATCCTTTTGAATTATTTAAATTGATCCTGTTAATTCTGGGAATCCCATTGATTTCTGGAATGCTTGTTAACTATAAGTTTCCCGAGATATCTAAAAAAATAGAACGAATTCTAAAACCCTTTTCCATGATTGTCTTTCTCGGCTTAATCGTTGGGGCTTTTTATGAGAATATTGATATTTTTCTGAACTATATTTATTTGGTTGCAGCGCTGGTTATCTTCCATAATATAGGAGCATATATCATTGGTTATTACACTGCAAAAAGTTTTGGTTTACAGGTCAGAGAACGTAAAACTATTGCCATAGAGATGGGGATTCAGAATGGTGGTCTTGGACTATTACTTATCTTTGATTTCTTTCAGGGTCTTGGCGGAATGGCACTACTGGTAGCCTTTTGGGGTGTGTGGGACATCTTCTCTGGAATGATCCTAGCAAGCTATTGGAGCAGACGTTAGAAGCTGTTCCTAGAGCTAATTAATACAATTAATTTTAAATATTCTAGGGTAAGCGTGAACTTGTATTTACACCTATTGATTTAATAAATTCAGACGGAGTTTTACCAGTTTGCTTTTTGAATACTCTAGTAAATGAAGATGCGTTAGTATAACCAACTTCATCCGCAATAGCAGCTATAGAATACTTAGTAAACTTTCTATCTTTCTTTAATCTTTCGATTACGTAGTTAATTCTTAACTCTGCTATATATTGCTTAAATGATTTTTCCTTATTGTTATTTATGACTATGGATAAATAAGTCGAATTGGTTTCTAAATACTCGGCTAAAGAATTTATTGTAAAATTGCTATCCAAAAATAACTCTGAGACCTCAAAGTCAGATAAACCCTTAAGAATTTTTGCTTTGGTTATATTATCAACATCTCTCTTTTTACTATCAGTGTAAGATTTAAGTTTCTTGCCTTTTGATAATAACAAGACGATGAAAATAAATATTGAAGAAAAAATGATAATGTATTTGGATATGTTTGATTTTTCATTCTCTTGAATTAGTTTCTGATTTAATTTTTTAAATTCTTCTAATTCTATTGCATGTATTTTAATTGATGTATTTCTTTTTTCTTTTTCTACTTCCTTATATTTTTCTAGTGTTAGATTGGAATATTTTAAAGCACTATCACTCTTGTTTTTTGAATAATAAATATTTGCTAGATTATCAAAAATATAAATTGTATTTGTGTTATAAGAATTTTTATCTCCAAATTGGTTGAGGTATTTATATGAATGATGAACAGCTGAATCATATCTTTTTTCGTGTCTAAGACAAATTGCTTTGATAAGATGATAAACACTCATGTGATCATGGAATCTTCGGAAAAGTGAATCATATCTTTTTAAATAAAATAACGCTAAATCATAATCTTTTCTCTCAAATATGATATTGACTTGTCTCATTCTATATAATGCCTCCGTGTTGGCATTTGGATCTGGTAATGAACTGGCAATTTTATATGATTTTGTAACTATTCAGCCAATTTAGGTACAAAAGGTTTTAGCTCCAAGCTGTTTTGTATGGTTTTTAGTACAGGTTGGTT
>JABSPP010000156.1 GCA_013214275.1 Flavobacteriaceae bacterium | reverse complement strand
ACTTAGTTTGTTTATTTCGAATTAATCAATAGATTTGTTTGATAATATTTGGTTATGGTATTGCACAATGTATGGCGAGGATTTTATTTCTACTTTCTGATGGAAGTCGAGACCTTGTAATGTTTGCAATACATGAAGTAAAAAGTCTCGAATAACAGTATTCGAGACTTTTTTTTTTACGCATGAAATTTATCTCACCCTTAGCTTTTAACCGAGAGTGAGTCCAAGCTTCATTAGATGGGGCTCTTTTTAAAAAAGTCATAGCAATGTTACGACTAAAAAAAGAATAGGATAGGGGTAAATTTGACCCGTTCAATGTAAATAGAGAAAGTCAATTATGAGTTCACAAAATACACTGGATTTTTAGGAGTCACATGAAACTCTTGTTGAGAGAGATATCTGAATAAAGGCTAATGGCTCAATAAAATTAAATATGATAAAACAGTGAGTGTAAATTCAAATGCTAAAAAAGTGAAGAGCGTTAATATAAATATCTGTAAATAAAAAACATAATAGTGAACAGCGTTGCAATACAGGGAATTAAAGGATCCAATCATTATCTAGTAGCGAAACAGTACTTTGGGACAGAAATAGCGTTCAATGAATGTCTTTCCTTTGATCAACTTGTGAATGCCATTACTACAGAAAACTGTGATTATGGGGTTATGACATTAGAAAATACGATAGCTGGATCAATTATTCCCAACTATGCACTCATAGACCACAATAAACTAACGATTGTTGGAGAATACTACCTGAATATTCATCATCATCTGATGGCTCTCCCGGGTCAAACGTTAGCCGATATTAGAGAAGTGTGTTCACACCCCATGGCATTATTGCAGTGCAAGCAGTTTTTTAAGCCTTTTGAACATATCAAACTAGTTGAAGATGTTGATACAGCGGAGGTTGCAAAGCGAATCGCAAAGCATCAGCTAAAAGGCTTTGCGGCAATTGCTCCCAGAATTGCAGCAGATTTATTTCACTTAGAAGTACTAGAAGATGATATTCAAACCATAAAAAATAATGCGACGAGATTTGTCATTCTAAGAAAGAGAGATCATACTAAACATAACAAAGGAAAATATATTCAAGGATCCTCGCTGGCGTTGGGAAATCAGCATCAGGATGATAAAATTGACAAAGCATCACTAAAATTTGAACTCGATCACCAACGAGGAAGTTTAGCAGCAGTATTAAATGTTATGAGTGATTGCAGACTGAATTTAACAAAGATCCAGTCGCTGCCAAAAATAGAAACTCCTTGGAAGTATGCGTTCTTTGTAGATGTAACATTTGATAACTATCAAGATTACACAAAGGCAGTAGCTGTCGTTAAAATTATGGCGGAGGAACTAAAGGTTTTGGGAGAATATAAAAATGGAAGGACCTAAAATGGGCTAAGATCTCTGATTATGGAAGCAGCGGAACGATTAATACATATCAAAGAATACTACTTCTCTAGTAAGTTAAAAGAAGTACGAGGTCTCGTACAACGGGGCAAACCCATCATTAATATGGGTATAGGAAGTCCAGACTTAAGACCTCCAGAATCGGTGATCAAAGCCATTCAGGATGCAATACAAGAAGACGGTGCACACAAATACCAGAGCTACCAGGGATTACCTGCATTTAGAGAAGCAGTAAGTCAGTTTTACTCATCTTGTTACGAGGTAAATATCAATGCCAATTCAGAAGTACTCCCTTTAATGGGGAGCAAAGAGGGGATCTTACATGTTTCCATGGCATTTTTAAACAAAGGAGATCAAGTATTAATCCCCAATCCAGGATATCCAACCTATACATCTGTGAGTCATCTTGTTGAGGCAGATCCTATCTATTACGATCTCTCTCCTGAGTCAAATTGGGAGCCAGACTTACATGAGCTAGAACAGCAAGACCTGTCAAAAGTTAAAATTATGTGGGTTAATTATCCCCATATGCCCACAGGAGCTAAGGGAACTAAAGCGCTGTTTGAATCATTGATCGCTTTTGGGAAAAAACATCAGATCCTCATTGTTAATGACAATCCTTACAGTTTTATATTAAATCAAGAACCCACGAGTTTACTCAATATTCCCAATGCTATGGAGGTGGCGATGGAACTAAACTCTCTGAGTAAATCCTTTAATATGGCGGGATGGCGTGTTGGAATGTTAATTGGACGTGAAGAATATCTAAACGACGTTCTAAGAGTTAAAACACAAATGGACTCAGGAATGTTTTACGGGATTCAAAAAGGAGCTATAGAAGCCCTCAAGTTAGATAGAAATTGGTTTCGTAAGATCAATACCATTTATAAAGATCGTAGAGAACTCGTCTGGAGGATAGCAAAAAAACTCAATTGTAGCTACCATACCAATTCATCGGGAATGTTTGTGTGGGCTAGGTTGCCAAAGAATAAAAATGCAGAAACTATGGTTGATGAATTGCTGTACTCTAAAAATATATTCGTTGCGCCGGGTTCCATTTTTGGAAGCAACGGTGAGGGATATATCCGATTTTCACTATGTGTTCCAAAAGAGAAGATTCATGAAGCACTGGGAAGAATCTAGTTTTTATACGATCCTCATTGCGGTATTGGTGAGGTAAAGATGCATATTTTAAAACAGGAAAATGATAAAATACCCAACAAAGAGTGTCAACTAAAACCTACAGAATGGCTATCAGTAAAAAATATCAAATCAGCTGTGTTCTACAATTCACACGAATCAATCCAAACCATTAAAAGTATGCGTGTATTTATTATTGGGACAGGTCTTATTGGAGGAAGTTTTGCATTAGACATTCAGGAAAAGTTTGCTGAGTCCAAGATCTACGGAATAGATCACCATCCAGCACATATTCAAGAAGCATTAACACTAGGCGTTATTCACGAAGCAGCGTCATACTCAGACCTTGTTCACGCAGACGTTGTATTCATTGCGATTCCTGTGGATGTAAGTTTAGATGTCATTCCAAAAGTTCTAGACCGGGTAGGTGACAATACCCTAGTCATAGATGCTGGATCAACAAAAAAGCGCATTTGTCAAACCCTGGAAGATCACCCAAAGCGTAGGAATTTTCTAGCAGCACACCCCATTGCGGGAACAGAATTTTCAGGACCCAAAGCTGCGCAAAGGGGACTTTATCACGGAAAAACAAATATCATATGCGAAGTAGAAAAAACAGCCTTTAAACTGCAAGAAAGAGCCTTGGAGATATTCAGAAATTTTGGTATGAGAATTCGATATATGGATCCTGTATCACATGATAAACACATTGCATACGTCTCTCATCTGTCCCATATCAGTTCCTTTATGCTAGGAAAGACAGTCATTCAAAAAGAGAAAAACGAAAGAGATATTTTTGATATGGCTGGAAGTGGATTTGAATCTACAGTCCGACTGGCAAAAAGTTCACCAGCTATGTGGACGCCAATTTTTGAGCAAAACAAACATTATATTATCAAAACTTTAGAAGAATATATCAATAATCTACACCAGTTTAAAACACTCATGGAGAAAGGCGATTTTGAAGCAATTTATCATGAGATGAAAGAAACCAATCACATAAAAAATATACTCAATGGAATCAAAATATGAACTACTGGTAAAATCATTTTTTGAGATCGCCACATAAATCAGTAAAACAGTTAATACGATAAAACAGTACCATATAAAATGAAAAATACAAAAGAATTAAGAACATGGTTAGACGACTTAGCATTAGACCACCCACTAGTTATTGCTGGACCATGTAGCGCAGAAACAGAGGATCAAGTAATGACCATTGCACAACAGTTAAAAGATTCTGACGTAAGTTATTTTAGGGCAGGTATTTGGAAGCCCAGAACACGTCCAGGAAATTTTGAAGGGGTAGGTGCTCTAGGGTTAAAATGGCTCAAAAGGGTAAAGCAAGAAACAGGATTAAAAATCGCAACAGAAGTTGCCAATGCTACACACGTAAAAATAGCATTAGAGCACGATGTCGATTTGTTATGGATTGGAGCACGATCTACTGTAAGCCCTTTTATAGTCCAAGAAATTGCAGACGCATTACAAGGAACAGACAGGGTTGTTTTAGTAAAAAACCCTGTAAATCCAGATCTAGCCCTCTGGCTTGGTGGAATTGAACGACTTTACGCAGCAAATATTAAAAAACTAGGAGTTGTACACAGAGGATTCTCTACCTACGAAAAAACACGATATCGCAACAACCCAGAATGGCAGATAGCCATCGAACTACAAAATCGTTTCCCAGATTTACCCCTGATATGCGATCCGTCTCACATCACCGGAAAAAGAGAAATGGTCTTTGATATCGCTCAAACAGCATTAGACTTAAATTACGATGGCTTAATGGTAGAAACCCACACCGACCCTAATAATGCCTGGTCTGATGCCGCGCAGCAAGTTACTCCCGATCACCTTATGAAGATGATGGAAGATTTAAAGATCAGAAAATCAACAGATACCGAAGCCGATTACAAAACAGCTCTAAATACCATGCGTACACAGATTGATGTAATCGACCACCAACTTATAGAAATACTAGGGAAACGCATGAAGGTTGCCGATCAGATTGGAATATTAAAAAAACAGAAAAACGTTGCCATTTTACAATCCAAGCGATGGAATGAAATCTTAGGAAAGATGATTCTAGAAGGAGAAGGACATCAGTTAAGTCAAGAGTTTGTCTTACGAGTATTTAAAGCCATCCACCAAGAATCCATCAACCATCAAAAGAGGATGATGAATTCTTAAATAAAAAGCGAAGTTCATACAAAAGGGCTTCGCTTTTTCAATCTTACTTCACTAGCATCCGAAACTTTTTGAATTTAGTTAGAAATGTCCTTCAATCCCAGTAAATAGGTTACAATTTAGTCTTT
>JABSPP010000155.1:2823-4959 GCA_013214275.1 Flavobacteriaceae bacterium | reverse complement strand
ATTGGCTTCAGCAGTCGTAATGGCGCAACGCAAATCAAAAAAAGAAAAGAAAAAAGATACAATTACTCCACCAGTCATCACTGTAGTTACCTCGTACACTCCAACCATTGCAGATGCGTCCAAGATCAAAAAAACACCAGTGATCACATTAAGTGACAACAGTAAAAAAAAGAAACTTGACTACAAGATATTCTCAGCACCAGTCGCCTCTACATTTGTGCCAAAGAGTGGTGTTGTTAAAGGAATTGATGTAGGCAAGAAAGAACGTCTATTTAGCAACTATGTAGCCGGTGGATATGGGAATTTTAATACCCCTTATCTAGAAGCTTTTTTGCAAAAAAATAGGAAGTTTGAATACGATTATGGCGTTTATCTAAAATACATATCTTCAGGAAATGGAGTAGAGAGCACTCCTTTAGATAATGGTTACACAGCCCTGTCATTGGGTGCATACTACACAAAAGAAGATCGTTATTTCACCTGGAAAATTGGAGGAAATATAACGCGTAATCAGTATCATTGGTATGGGTTGCCAGCCATTGACTTTGATGCAGAATCCATCGCCGCTATTGATGAAAAGCAAGCCTACGGTTTTTATGAACTAGAGGGAGAATTTATATTTAAAAATACGACAATTGATAAGATAAAAGGTGCTTTGAATATGTTTGACGACCTGTTTGGAAGTCAAGAAATACAATTCAGACTACAGTCTAGCTTCACGTTTCCCCTAACTCGTATCAGTCGATTTTGGAATGACTTGAAATTAGACGTCAGTATCGACTATTTAGGCGGAGAATTTGAGCAAAGTTATAGGGACTCCGATCAATTACCCTACCGATTTTTTAACCTAGGAATCCGTCCATCCTATCGATTTGAATGGAAAGATTTCAATGTGAAGTTGGGATCGAAAGTGTATCTCTCAATTGATCCTGAAAATAGCCTCACCGACTTTCTAGCCTATCCAGATATTCAAGTAACCTATCCACTAATTTCAAAAACTATTAATGCATATGTTGGAGCTGGTGGAGATTTACACATGAATTCGTTCAGGAGTTTAAGCGATCAAAATCCATTTATTTCTCCTACTATTTTTATGACTACGACCAATGAACAATATCAACTTTTTGGTGGTATTAAAGGAACGTTTTCCTCTAATGTAAGCTTTGACATTAGAGCTTCATACAAAAGTGAAGAAGATAAGGCTTTATTCATCAGAAACAATTCAAAAACCAATGGTGTTTTTGATGACTCTTCCAATCCGTTACTTGGGTTTGAATATGGAAATTCTTTTGACGTAACCTATGATGACATCTCAACATTATCCATTTTTGCCGAGTTGGGAGTTGACGTATCCAAGCGAATCGTAGCAGGAGGAACCGTACAATTCAACTCATATACAACCACTTTGCAACAAACTGCTTGGAATCTTCCCGAATTAAGAGGAACTATTTTTGGAAAATATAGAAACGATCAATGGTACGCTACGGCTAACATATTTTTTGTAGGTGAACGCATGGATTTACTATACACAGGTACATTCCCATCACCGGTTAGTGAGATACAAACTCTAGATGCATACACGGATATCAATCTGAACGGAGGATACCACTTTAATGATTTTGTCTCAGTCTTTATACAGCTGAACAACATTTTAAATAATGATTACCAGCGATTTGCCAATTTTAATGTACAAGGATTTCAAGTGTTGGGAGGAGTCACCTATAAGTTTGATTTTTAACCCTAAATGCTCATGAAAAGGAGAAAATTCATCAAAAAATCCATTTTAGGGATTTTTGGAGCTGGACTTATAACAGGTTTTTATTCATGGCAGATTGAACCATTCTGGTTGGAGTTTGTACACATAAAAATGCCTATTAAAAATTTACCAGACTCCCTTCAAGGAAAAACGCTAATGCAAATTAGCGATATGCATGTAAAAGACTCATCCAGTTGTAATTATCAAGTTGAATCATTTAAAAAAATGTCCGTGGTCTTTTTTAATTTTATTTAAAGCGCTTTTAACTTTTTTTGCCTCAACTTCTATAATTTTTTTGACCTTTTCCGCAGTTTTACCTTTAATACCTCGTTGTTGACAGCTGGCTATTTGTTCCGCTGTGAAAACTTGTAGGTTCTGAT
>JABSPP010000155.1:0-2813 GCA_013214275.1 Flavobacteriaceae bacterium | reverse complement strand
CACAGATAGAAAGATTAAAAGTTGTCATGACATCTGCTGTTAAAGGCTCGCTAGGAACTTGGGCCGTTTTGGGAAATCATGACTACGGATGGAGGTGGTCACAGCCAGATGTTGCCAATGCAATCGTAGATATTCTAGAAAATTCAAAAATTACTACATTGCGGAATACACAAGATGAAAAACACGGTCTTAATGTAATTGGTATTGATGATTATTGGGCTATTAACTTCAAACCTGAAAAGGTCATGACAATGTTAGATCAGGAAAAAGCTAATATTGTTTTATGCCACAATCCCGATGTATGTGATCTAGACATCTGGAATGGCTATAAGGGTTGGATTCTGTCTGGGCATACGCATGGTGGACAGGTAAAGCCTCCCTTTGTAGATCCGCCTGTCTTGCCTGTAAAAAACAAACGCTATAATGCAGGAAAAATTCCTTTAAATGACCACAGAACTCTTTATATCAACCGTGCCCTTGGTTATTTACATCAGGTTCGTCTAAATGTACGTCCAGAGATTACTTTATTTGAGTTGATATCTGCATAAATAGATGATCCAAAAAACCTTTCATGCTGCTGTTTTTGTATCACTCACAATATTAACACAAGTTGGAGGGGTCATTTATCTCTGCTCAATTTTGCTCATCAGTAAATGGAAAAGAAAATACAGATGGAAACGCATTGTCCTATTTCTGTCTTTGTATCTACTTGCTACCCTTTTTTTGATCCCTAGAGTTGCGCTAATTTTTGGTCGACAAAAAATTGAACAGCTTTCACATATTCAGTATCACAATGTTTTAACAGCACTATGCAATCGGAATTACGTGAGTAAAGAGCTTCATCGGGTTTTGATAGATATTTCTTTACAATTACAAGAACATTCCCCAAATATTCAACTTGTATATCTTGATGCCAATTTTCCCTTCATTGACGGCTTCCCTCTTCTTCCCCACTTGAGTCATAATGATGGGAAAAAAATTGACCTTTCTTTTGTTTATCAAGATCTTGACGGAAATGTGACCAACGATAAACCCTCTAATTCAGGCTATGGGGTATTTGAGTACCCACAACTAAGAGAGAAAAATCAAACAGAACAGTGCAAATCCCAAGGGAACTGGCAGTACGATTTTACAAAATACCTCACTTTTGGATCAGCAGATCAACTTGAATTGAACCCAGAAACAACCAAGCGATTGATAAAATTGCTTTGCAAACATCCAAAAACTCAAAAAGTCTTTATTGAACCTCACTTAAAAGAACGTTGGGGACTTCAGTCAGATAAAATCCGATTTCAAGGCTGTAGCGCTGTTCGCCATGATGATCATATTCATCTTCAAATCAACTGATTCACAAATTTCAGGGGTGATAATTTACGATAGACTCAATAACTTTCTGTAAATTTAGAATTTCAAATCCATACAGTTCAACATGAGAAAATTCATCGTATTGGTTATTTCAGGATTTATTCTCTCCTGTCAACCTCGAGAAAATACCATTAAAAACCACACTTCTTTATCTGCTGAGGAAAAGGTTGATTCCACAAACATCAAACAGTTTTTTAATTCTGCTCTAACCCAAGGAAAATCTTACGAATGGTTACGAGATCTCACTCAAAATATAGGTGGACGATTATCAGGCTCTCCTGAAGCACAAAAAGCCGTAGAATGGGGAGAAAAAGTTATGAAAGAAGTAGGTTTAGATTCTGTTTGGCTGCAACCAGTAATGGTTCCACATTGGGTGAGAGGTGAGAAGGAAGAAGCCTATTACACCGTTAATGGAACAAAAAAAGAGGTACCTATATGTGCTTTAGGGTTTTCTGTTGCAACTCCTAAAAATGACATTCGCGCAGAAGTGATAGAAGTAAAAAGCTTAGAAGAAGCAGAACAACTGGGAGACCAAATGAAAGGAAAAATTGTCTTTTTTAACCGTCCTTTTGATAATACATTAATCAATACATTCCGAGCTTATAGTGGTTGTGTTGATCAACGTGTTGGTGGAGCAGCTGTTTGTGGAAAATATGGTGCTGTGGGAGTCATCGTTCGCTCTATGACCAACAGTATTGATGATGAACCACACACGGGAACTATGAGTTATAAAGACTTGCCCAAAGAACAGTATATTCCTACCGCAGCCATTAGCTCCAGAGCTGCTGAGCATCTAAGTGAGGATTTAAAATCAAATCCAAAGTTAAATTTCTATTTCAAACAGCATTGTAAAACACTTCCAGATGCTCCTTCTTTTAATGTGGTGGGACAGATTAAGGGTTCAGAAACTCCAGAAAAAATCGTCGTGGTGGGTGGCCACCTGGACTCCTGGGATTTGGGGGAAGGCGCTCATGATGACGGATCAGGCATCGTTCAATCTTTGGAAGTTGCCTACTTATTCAAAAAAAATAACATCAAACCTAAAAATACCATTCGTATCGTTTTCTTTATGAACGAGGAAAATGGCACTAGAGGTGCTAAGGAATATGCTAGGCTTACCAAAGTAAACAAAGAGATTCACGTCGGCGGTCTAGAGTCAGACGCTGGTGGACATACACCTCGCGGATTCTCTATCGATGCCAATGCCTCTAATACTGAATTGGTAAAAAGTTGGAAAAACTTATTAGCTCCATATGGGTTACATGATTTGATCAAAGGTGGTAGTGGTGCCGATATTTCACCTTTGAAAGATGATGGTGTTACCTTGGTAGGATATCGACCCGATAGTCAACGTTATTTTGACTATCACCACACATCTCGTGACACCTTCGACAAGGTGAATAAAAGAGAGCTAGAGTTAGGGAGCGCTTCTATGACTAGCATTATTT
>JABSPP010000154.1 GCA_013214275.1 Flavobacteriaceae bacterium | reverse complement strand
AAACCAAAGGAAAGAAATTATTGAACTTTTTCTAGGATTACAACATAGAAGCGATAAAAGCGGCATCCTTTTTTGTCCTGACAAGGCAAAAAAGATATAGCGGATAGCGCGACCCGAAGGGAAACGCCCAACTGATTATACTACTTCTGACGGTTTGTGATACATGTGGAATTTTAAAGCAAACCCTCTTGAAGGACGCGTTGTAGCTTTGTCTTGTTGTATAAGTTATTTCATTTCTTGGATACATTGTGTTGCCACTTTTTGAGCGATTCCAATAATGACTTCGGTGGCTTTGATCATGGATGCTACTGGAACATATTCATAGCGCCCATGAAAGTGATGTCCGCCAGCAAAAATATTGGGACAGGGAAGTCCCATATAGGATAGTTGAGAGCCGTCTGTTCCTCCTCGGATGGGTTTGATTAGTGGGGTAATGCCTAGGTCTTTCATCACCTCTTCTGCCATCTGAACGATATGCATTACAGGAACTACTTTTTCTTTCATATTGTAATATTGATCTTTGATGGTGACCTGGACAGTTCCAGCTCCTAAGGTAGTATTCATTTCATCGGCGATCTTTTGAAGATGGAGCTTTCTTTTTTCAAATAAGGCTCTATCGTGATCGCGAACGATATACTGAAGTGTGGTTTGCTCTACTTTTCCTTGCATGGCATACAGGTGAAAAAATCCCTCGTATCCTTCTGTTTTCTCTGGAACTTCGTTTTTGGGAAGTTGATTGATAAAATCACTGGCAATGGTCATGGAGTTGATCAGTTTATTTTTGGCATATCCAGGATGTACGATTTTACCGTTGATGGTAATTGTAGCTGCTGCCGCATTAAAATTTTCATATTCTAATTCTCCTATCTGACTGCCATCCATGGTATATGCCCATTCGGCTCCAAATTTTTCGACATCGAATAAATGTGCGCCTTTTCCTACTTCCTCATCGGGAGTAAAGCAGATACGAATCTTACCGTGTTTGATCTCTGGATGTTGAATTAGGTATTCCATGGCAGTGACGATTTCTGTCACGCCAGCCTTGTCATCAGCGCCTAAAAGGGTGGTTCCATCGGTAGTGATGAGCGTTTGTCCTTTGTAAAGTAGTAGGTCTTCAAAATAGGAGGGACTTAAGACAATCTGTTCTTTTTCGTTGAGTACAATATCTTTTCCGTCGTAATTTTTGTGAACTTGTGGATTCACGTTGGCACCAGTAAAATCTGGACTGGTGTCTATATGTGCAATAAAACCTATGGTTGGGACATCGTCTTTGATGTTACCAGGCAGTGTTGCCATGATATAGCAGTTCTCATCTAGGGTGACTTCTTGCATACCGATTGCCCGCAGCTCTGCCTCGAGTTGTTTTGCAAGATTCCACTGTTTTTCGGAACTGGGGAATGCCGGGTTGTTGGGATCAGATTCTGTATCTATAGTAACATAGCTTATAAATCGCTTGATTAAATGTTGTTCGTTCATTTAGTATTCTATTTTTTCAATGAGACTCAATGCATTACAAATTCGCTGATTCACCAATGAGTCTCCAAAGATTTCGGCTTTTGCATGCAAGTAATGATGGGAATAAATTTTTATAAAAAGATTACAAATTTGATATTTAAATTTACCTCGTTTTCCTATGGCCCTTGAATAGTATGCATCTCGTTCTTTAAACATTAGTTCATAGGAGGTAGTCTCTACCAGTAGATTATCTGACAAATTCTTTTTAAATCGTTGTATGAATTGATCATCAAAGATGATTTCATCGTATACGTAGGTAATGTCTATGGTATAACTGTCTGTCAGCTGTTTGGTGGTATCGGCGGAGAAAATCGACGTTTGATTTTTGTCATAGTATAGGTGGGTTTTCCAATGGCTGGGTAACAGAACCTTAAACTGTTTATCCATATCTGCAATGGTCTCTAGGTTGGCATATTGCTCAGGTTTACAGTTCATGTTTTCTGATAACTCTGATTTGGATTCACAAGCTGCGATACAAGCAAATAAAAAGATCATTAGAATTTTTCTCATGGGTTTCATTTTCAAAGGTCTCTCTTGAAATATTTGTTCATTTTAACGATCTGTACCAAGGGAACTGATTTTTCCAATTTTCTGATTTCCAGCGAGCCAAGCGTGGGATCTATCTACAAACTGAATCACATAGTAGGCCTGATCACTAATTTTTTTCCACGTGTGTCCTCCATCGTTAGAGAAGGAGATTCCTGTTTTACCAACAGCAAAAACTTCCTTTCCATGTGTATCGGGGACGTATTGCACACAACTTTTATAATTGGGATCTTGCCCTTCTGCAACCAGTTGCCATGTTGTTCCACCGTCGCTGGTCACAGCTTTATTTGCACTATTTTGCTCAGGTTTAGAGTAGTCACCGCCTATGATGATTCCGTTATTTTGATCTGCAAAATCCACAGAATAGATTCCTTGAGATGGTTTTCCTTGAATGATCGGAGTATTAAACACTTCCCATGTTTCGCCCATATCGGTAGTCTTAAACACTCTTGCTTTTGTTCCTCCTGTTACAATCCATGCTGTTTTTCCGAGTACTTTAATATTGGTATTGCTTGCCGCAAAGGCAGCTTCTCCTTGAGCTACTTTTGGAAGTTTACTACAAGGGATTTTATGCCATGTGCTTCCTCCATCTCGTGTGAGAATGATGGATAGACAATCATCTGTTGGGTCTCCCATGGCAATTCCATGAATGGTGTCAAAGAACTTTATAGCATCGTAAAATACCTTTTCGTGCTTTTCGATATACACGGGTGTGCTCTGCACTGTTACGGGTAATTTATAGAGTAACGCTGGGTT
The DNA here is from genome assembly GCA_013214275.1 of Flavobacteriaceae bacterium. Lineage (GTDB taxonomy): Bacteria > Bacteroidota > Bacteroidia > Flavobacteriales > Flavobacteriaceae > Polaribacter. The sequence continues at coordinate 1,857 of JABSPP010000154.1, read as the reverse complement.
ACCGATACTTAACATATAGTGGTGATATCCATTTGATGCAATGCTTCTAAAGGATGGATCAATAGAATCTTTGTACTTTACTTTCAACTTTAAGACGTCGTCATGGATGATATATCCGTAGTTCCCTGCGGAACCCGCATAGGCAACTCTTCCAGAATCCATGGCAGCAATGGCTCTAATACTCGTACTATCAATTTTAAACTCTTTGATGTTTAATTGATCGATTTGTCTGGGCTGATATTCATACTGACAGGAATATAGTATGAACAATAAAAAAAACAACCCTAGTAAACGCTTCATTATTGCTATTTTTGGCAGTACGAAAATACATAAATTTAGTCGAGATGAAGTTTGGAAAAGTTGACAATCCTGAAATAATTGATTTTACAATCCCACCAACCCATCCGGATACTGCTAAGGTATTGGACGAACAATCAAGCGAGGAGGGCTTGTCGGTTTATGTGGGTTGTGCCAAGTGGAATAGAGCAGATCTAAAAGGTTTTTATCCTAGAGGTACAAAAGATGAACTTGCGTATTATTCTAGGCAGTTTAATTGCATTGAGTTGAATGCAACGTTTTACATAAATTTTCCTGCTTCGCAGTTTGAGAAATGGTATGATAAAACTCCAGTCAACTTTAAATTTTTCCCTAAGCTAGGTCAGGAGATCAGCCATTGGAAACGTTTAGTGGGAGTAGAGGATGTGGTCAATTCTTATATCGATCATTTCAGTCATTTGAGAGACAAGCTAGGAACGATCTTTTTACAGTTGCATGCTAACTTTGGTCCTAAAAAGAGTTTTAAAGCCTTGGAAAACTTTGTCATTGGTTGGCCTAAGGGATTGCCTTTGGCTGTGGAATGTCGACATACAGATTGGTTTACTGATGAACAGGTTGCTAAAGATTTTTATCAGTTACTGCAGGAGAATCATATGGCCAATGTATTGGTGGATACTGCTGGAAGGAGAGATGTGATGCATATGCGATTGACGAATAATGAGGCTTTTATCCGTTATGTGGGAGCCAACCATCCAACAGATTATGATCGTTTAGAGGATTGGACGATAAAACTCAAAGAATGGAAAGAGCTAGGATTGAAAAAAATTCACTTTTTTGTACACCAGAATTTAGAAAGAGAATCTCCTTTGTTAACCGCACACTTTATCGAACAACTAAACCTTACATTGGGAACACAGTTAAACATTCCAAATAAAGGTGTTCATGCGCAAACAAGATTGTTGTAGGATTTATCAATCTAAATCTAAATACATATTGTTTTTGGAAGGTTTGTTGATCTGAGAATTGCTAACTTCCTCATGAAAATTTGTAGATTTTGCGGCACTAGACCGACTTCCTGTTGTAATCAAGATCACCGTTCGATCAATCAATGGGTCAGAACGATCACCGAGAGTTCCGAGATTGCTATAGTCTTCATCCAATTCAACCGTAGGAGTAATTCCGTTAGGATCATTACTACCGTTTGCATTAACGATCTCTAGCACCAATGGTTGCATAGCCCAAGAATGGTTTGGATTTAAATTGTCTCCGTTTCTTGTAAAATTGTCTGAGTCATATAGCGTTGCAGAACCGTGCACCTTTCCACGAGTCGTTGCTCCAACTGACTTTACATCTATATATGAGGATAAACTATTCATTACCAGTTCAGAAGCTGAAGCTGAGCTGTAAGTGGTGATGAAGTATACGCGACTCAAATTTAAACTATTGATCGCCTCATTGATTGCTCCGTTGTTTATCTGATTGGTGAAGTTATTGACAAAATTACTCTCATCAATAGCCTCCTGTACTTTTAAATTCCATATCTCACGAGAAAATAGTTCACCATCAAACTGCCCAGTAATC
>JABSPP010000153.1 GCA_013214275.1 Flavobacteriaceae bacterium | reverse complement strand
TCTATAGAAATATCAATTCCCTTAATTCTTAATACCCTCACTGCCTTTTGCATGAGTTCTACACATCCTACAGCATGATGGAAACGTGTATGGTTGGCTCCAGGATAAACTAAATTTGAAAAACCCATCTGAGAAATCCTCCTTAGCCTTTGGAAGTAAGGGTGTTCTATAAGGTCGAATAAGAGGCTGTTGGGAATTTGAATGAATCCATAAATCGGATCATTTAAAACCTTTAATTTATTGACTAGCTCATTTTTCAAATTAAGCATATGATTTAAAGCGGAACAAAGGTAATGGATTTTTATTGGGAATATTTTATAATTTTTATGGGATTGATCTCATGATTAATCAATAATTTTATAACAGTTGATTTTAAGCAGTACTCACTTTGTCAGATAAGATGATAAGACTTTTTCTGAGAAATTTGTTAATGAGAAATCAGCCCTAACATTAGTAAATTTTAAACATTATTTAGTGTAAATTTAAATGTACGAAAACCAGATTTCCTTATGAATAACATACAAATTCTTTGGGTAGATGATGAAATAGATCTCCTAAAGTCCCATATCATTTTTTTACAACAAAAGAATTACCTGGTAACGACCTGTACCAATGGAGCAGATGCCTTAGATCTAGTAGAGAATAACAATTTTGACATTGTCTTTTTAGACGAAAATATGCCTGGACTTAGCGGTTTAGAGACCTTATCACAAATAAAACAAATTCAACCCAATCTTCATATCATCATGATTACTAAAAGTGAGGAAGAGTATATTATGGAAGAGGCTATTGGATCAAAAATATCTGATTACTTAATTAAACCTGTAAATCCGAATCAAATTTTACTGAGTCTAAAAAAGAACTTAGACCATTCACGGTTAATTTCTGAAAAAACAACCTCTGACTATCAACAAGAATTTAGAAAAATTTCCATGGATTTGAATTCGATAAATTCTTACGAAGAATGGATCGCACTTTACAAAAAGCTAATTCACTGGGAATTGCAGCTCGAAAGCATCAATGACTCTGGAATGCTTGATATTTTAGAAAATCAGAAATCTGAGGCAAACAGTTTGTTTTTTAAATTGATCAAAAAAAACTATCGGGATTGGTTACACGGAGATCACAGCCCTACTTTTTCTCACACACTATTTAAAGATTTTGTTATCCCAAATCTAAATCCTCAGCAAGGACTCTTATGGGTAGTGATCGATAATCTGCGTTACGATCAGTACAGAATTTTAGAGCCATTAATTAATCAACATTATAAGAAAGAGAAAGAGCATCCTTATTTTAGTATTTTGCCTACTGCTACACAGTATGCTAGAAATGCTATTTTTTCAGGTATGATGCCATCAGAAATGGAAAAAAACTATCCAAATTATTGGAAAAATGATGCAGATAAAGGTGGAAAGAATCTCTTTGAAAATGAATTTTTAACTGAACAAATCAAAAAATTGAAATTGCATATTCAACATGAGTATTATAAGATCTCATCATTGAAAGACGGAAAAAATTTGGTCAAAAATTTTAAAAAAACTTCACAAAACGACTTGACTGTAGTTGTTTATAATTTTGTTGATATACTATCGCATTCCAAAACAGAAAGTGAAGTGATCAAAGAATTAGCAGCAGACGACAAATCATATAGGTCGTTAACCTTAAGCTGGTTCAAGAATTCTCCTTTGTATGAAATTATTCAAAAAGCAAAAGAACTAGGACAACGTCTAATCGTCACCACAGATCACGGAACAATTAACTGTAAATACCCATCCAAAATCATAGGTGATAAAAATATCAGCTCTAATTTGCGCTATAAGACTGGACGGAGTGTTACTTATGAAGAAAAAGATGTGTATGCTGTAAAAAATCCCAAAGATATCTTCTTGCCTAGCAACGGATTCAATAGCTGTTTTGTTTTTGCCAAAGAAGATTTATTCTTTGCCTATCCTAACAATTATAATCACTTTGTAAAGTATTATAAGAATACCTACCAACATGGAGGTATTTCACTCGAAGAAATGATCATCCCCTGCGCCGTTTATAGTCCAAAATAAGCATCTAATTCAGTAAGAGCTACTTTAATTTTTTTATATTGTATCTACTTTTTGTTTTAGTTTTGTTGTATGGATATAAATTACAGGCTCATCGACTTACCGCAGGTTGCAGCTGAGCTCATTCATAAAGCAAACAGTAAAATTATGTTATTTTATGGAGAAATGGGTGTTGGCAAAACAACCCTGATCAAAGAGTTGTGTAAGCTACTTGGTACAGAGGATGTCATTAGCTCACCAACATTCTCTCTAGTCAATGAATATCACACCATCGACCAAAGAATCATTTACCATTTTGACTTCTATCGCATAAAAAATGAGGAAGAAGCCTATGATATCGGCGTTGAAGATTATTTTTATTCAAATGCGTTTTGCCTTATTGAATGGCCGGAAAACATTCAAAATTTAGTACCTTTAAACGCAACAACAATTCACCTAACACGATTGAGTGACGACTATCGTCACATTCGATTAATACCACATTCATGAGTTCATTCTCACCTTTCAGTAGAGAAGAATTGCTACCCCAAGAAGAAAAGCTAGAGATTAAAAAATCCAAAGGTCGGCTATTTATTGGACTACCCAAAGAAACACATTACGAAGAAAAACGCGTTTGTCTAACTCCTGACGCTGTCGCAGCACTCACAGCAAACGGACACAGCATTGTCATTGAGACTGGCGCAGGAGATGGTTCCAATTATTCCGATAGCGAATACTCCGAAGCCGGAGCCAAAGTTACCTACGATTCAAAAGAGGCCTTTGGGTGTAAAATAGTATTAAAAGTAGAACCACCAACTCCAGATGAATTAGAAATGATTCATCCACAGAGTATATTAATTTCTGCATTGCAATTAAAAACACAGCGCAAAACATATTTTGAAACACTAGCCAAAAAGAGGATTACCGCTGTTGCTTTTGATTATATAAAAGATGAACACGGTGTATATCCAGTGGTAAAATCTCTCAGCGAAATAGCTGGTACTGCTTCCGTTTTGGTTGCTGCCGAATTAATGAGTAGCATGAATCAAGGAAATGGGTTACTATTGGGAAATATAGGAGGAGTCCCTCCCACCGATGTTGTAATTTTAGGTGCTGGTACTGTTGCCGAGTTTGCCGCCAGATCTGCCCTTGGGCTTGGTGCACGAGTAAAAGTTTTTGATAACTCCATCACCAAATTACGGAAAATTCAACGCTCCCTTAACTCACCTATCTACACCTCAACAATGCAACCCAAAACACTAACAAAGTCACTCAGAAGATGCGATGTTGCTATTGGTGCTATCAGAGGAAAAGATCGCTCACCAGCAGTAGTCACTCAACAAATGGTAGAACAGATGAAAGAAGGTGCTGTGATTGTAGATGTAAGTATAGATCGTGGAGGCTGTTTTGAAACATCTAGTGTAACGACGCACTCAAAACCAACATTTCAAAAATTTGGCGTCATTCATTATTGTGTTCCCAACATTCCAGCCCGTTATGCCAGAACAGCATCCTTTTCTATTAGTAATATTTTTACTCCGTATTTGCTAAATATCGCAGAGGAAGGTGGATTTGAAAATGCTGCACGCTTCGACAAGAGTCTGCGAAACGGAATGTATTTTTATCACGGAATATTAACCAATAAAACAGTTGCCAATTGGTTTGACCTCCCATTCAGAGACATTAATCTACTAATCTTATAGGTCAACAGTCGGTTTTTTTGCATACATCTATGTACTGTTGTTTTGGGCGTTTCCCTTCGGGTCGCACTATTCGCTGTATCTTTTTTGCTTTATCAAGACAAAAAAGGATGCCGCTACTATTGCTAACGCAGCATTGATCTAGAATTTCAACCTTACAGCAAAAGGATGTATCATAATCGTTAAATTGATCTTTACAGAATGTGAAATCCTTAGAATAATGAACTCATTTATAAGCTCCTCTTAAGGTTCACCAAATTATTTGTACATTTATTATTCATAAATGATCTCTCTTATGTCCCCTATAAGAAACTACATACTTCTCGTAACATTGTTTATTGTACATCTATCTTGGTCACAGACAATTACTGTTGATGACACAAATTTTTCACCACAACAAATGGTCGATCTTTTGTTATCTTCCTCCTGCTCGACCAACTCAAATGTTAACATTTCATCCAACCAATCTGTAGCCTACTTCAATGGAAATGGCTCTGTTTTTCCTATTACAGAAGGAATTATCATTAGAAACGGCATTGCCCAAAATACAGCTGGATCCTACACTGGAAACAATCTAAGCAGTCAAGTTTCTACCAATACAGATATTGATTTACAAAATATTAGCGATCAAGCTGGACAGTCCACAACCATTACAGATGTTGCTTTTTTAGAATTTGATTTCATCCCTCAATCTGCCAGTTTTTCATTCAATTTTTTATTTGCTTCTAACGAATATGGTGAATGGCAGTGTGGATTTAGTGATGTTTTTGCTTTCCTACTAACAGATCTCGATACAGGAGTTTCTACAAATTTAGCTGTGATTCCTGGAACAACAACTCCTGTATCTGTCAGAGATATCAGAGACAATCAATATAACCTATCCTGCAATTCAATAAATCCCGAATTATTCGGAACATATAACGTCAATAATATCGATGATTCAACTTTAAACATGCGAGGTCATACCGAAGTGCTTAGTGCCATATCCAATGTTATTCCAAACCGTCCTTATCGAATTAAAATGGTCATTGGTGACTATTATGATGCTAGTTTTGACTCAGCAGTCTTCATAGAAGCAGGAAGTTTTGAAACTCCGCTGGATCTAGGCCCAGACCAAAGTTTATGCTCTGGTGACGAATTAACAATTGAATCAGGTTTTGATAATACTGTAGATTTTATTTATGAATGGAAAAAAGATGGAGTGATCATTAGCGGAGAGATAACACCAAATTTAACAGTCAAT
>JABSPP010000152.1 GCA_013214275.1 Flavobacteriaceae bacterium | reverse complement strand
CTTTGGGGCGCCGTTTCATACCACGTTCCACCGAATTATGCATGATCCTATTGACCATACTAAAACTACAATTGACCAACAATGCTGTTTTGGTTTGATTTTTAGTTGCTTGCAAAAGATCAAGAACCTTCTCTTCAAATTGAGAACTAAAGCTAACACCTGAGCCACCCCATGGTGGTTGAACTGTTATTACTTTACCTTGTTTATTCTTAACCCTTGGAAGTCGGCAAACTAAATAAGTCTTGTAATCCAAAATGTCCAAATGACGCCATTTCCGCTTAGGAGCACGGTCATAGACCCCGCATAAATCAAATGTCTTTGGACAACATGCTTGTTTACCAACATGCTCTATATCTATAAACACTTCCCTGTCTTTATAGTTCGAACGAACAGTAGTAACTCGCCAATTCCCATCTAAATCTAATAGTAAATCAAAAAATTGTTCAGTAAATTCTCGCATAATGTATGTTTAAACAAAAATACTAATTCCATTATTTTTGCGGTAGAACCAAATTTTAATTAACAGTGAAAAAACAGTCGCTGATCTAGCTGCCAAATGTGACGATCTCTATAAATTTCTCACTGAATCCTAAAATTTTGAATACATCTTAAATTATTACATCATGAGAAAAATACTTACCCTTGTGGTTCTCTTTACAACAATTACCCTTTTTTCACAAACGCAAAAAGGAAAGTTTTTGGATGAAATTATTCAACCACTTATTGAAAAAATGAAAGCAGGGGAACTTTCTAAAGAAACAATAAAAGAGACCTTAAACGAGACTATAAAAACCCCTGAGTTATACGATCAGGCGTGGAAACAGATCATAGATTATGTCATACAACAAGATAGTGCATGGAATTTTCTCAATGATTTAAATATAAAATTCAAGACATTCCAATCAGTAGATCAACTTTCCTCCTCTCTGGGTGTTGCCTATAATTTTAATTTTAACTATGCAAAATTTACCAAAAAAGAAAAATATAGAACTTCTAATGCACTGAGTTTAAAACTTAACGGTAATGTCGCATTCAACCGCGATATCAACCCTAATGATTTTTTGGAAAGCGCTATTCACTATTCATTTTCAAAATTTTCTGGAGGAGTGGTTAAAAAAAATACTATTGAAGAAGCCAAAAAGCTTATGGAAATTAATCAAAAGATTGCTTTAAAAAATGATGATAAGAGTCAATATTCTCAAGATTTATTCAAAGAAAGAGCTAAATACATTAAATTTTCAGATCAGTATTACATAGGTTTCGACGGAAAATTAAGTTTAGAATCCAACCAAGATTTCACAAAAAAACAATACGTTTATGGTGGTAGTCTTCAACTAGGGGCAAAGGCTTGGGATAACTCCTCTTCACTTGCCCGATTCAATGCACTTGATTATCCATTTGCTCTATTGCGATGGATCACGGGAACAGATCAATCTTTTGAACCCTATGGTGCCACACTCCCAACGCTTGCCCTTGGACTGGATCATGTAGATCCAATAGGCGATTATCAACGCAAAAATATTTTGGGGAATTTAGACACTTTTAGAAGAATGAACATCGCTTCTAGCTTTCGAACTTTTATCTCTAGAGTTCATTCAGAAAATATCTTTTTTAGCGCCAATGTCAGATACTATAAAGAACTAGATGCCAATGCCTTGATTAAAGCTGCTAATTTAGATGAGTATTTTTATTTTGTCATGGCATTGCAGTCAACCTCCGGATTTTATGTAAGTTACGCAAAAGGAACCTTGCCTTTCGACGCACGGAATGATGAGGTTTATGCTGTAGGATTTCACTATAAATTTTAATCTCTTTTATCATCAGTAGTACCATGCATAAGAAATTTACAGAAAACGAAACGATCATATCTTTAATCAGTCAAATTCCCGAGGGAAAGCGATACTCGGATATCGAGGATGCTCAAGGTCTTCAATATGTAGATCTTGTTCAAGAAGGAGGTGGAGTCCTTGAGATTGCACTCGTTGGGTACACGTATATCTTGGAACAGGCGGGTATTCGTTTTATGAGTTTAGCTGGTACTTCTGCAGGAGCCATCAATACTATGATGATGGCTGGTCTGGGGACAATTGATGAGAGAAAATCTGAAAAAGTTCTTACGATCATCAACCAGCAAAACTTATTTGATTTATTGGATGGTCCAAAACGAGTTAAAAGACTAATTCATAAAATCATCAAAAAAGAAAAAGGGATTATATGGGGGTTAATTTTTTCTGCTTTGACCATCTGCAGAAGGCTAAAAAGAAGATTAGGATTAAATCCAGGGACGTATTTTGAGGCTTGGATTACAGCGCAGCTAAAATCGAATGAAATTCATACGCTCAAGGATTTGACGGCACTTCGGGAAAAATTACCAGAGGGGCTTAAAAATGTACAGTCAGACACTAATATTGATGATATCAAGGCACAACTTGCAATCATCACTTCTGATATTACGACCCATACCAAGGTTGAATTCCCTAAAATGACAGAATTATACTGGTCTAATCCAGAAGATATAGCACCTGCTAAACTGGTAAGAGCTTCCATGTCGGTGCCTTTTCTTTTTGAACCCTTCCAAGTGAATCATTTGCCCAATAAAGGGCATAAAAACGATAAAAACTGGATAGAACACGCTAGTTACTATGGCCCTGTTCCTCCTTCCGTGAAGTTTGTAGATGGGGGTTTATTATCTAATTTTCCTATTAATGTGTTTCACAGATCTGACGGAGGCATTCCACGAATGCCAACTTTTGGGGTACGCCTAAGTACTTTCAGAGAAGATTACAGCAGAATTGGCAGTTTAGGAAATTTTGCTGGAGCTATGATAAGTACCATGAGACAAATCTTTGATTACGATTTCCTCTTAAAGAATCCAGATTACAAACACTTAATTTGTAGAATTGATGCTAGTGAACAATTCAATTGGTTGGATTTTAATATGAGTGAGGAAGATCAAATCAAATTATTTAATTTAGGCGCAGAGAAAGCTGTTGAATTTTTAAATACATTTGATTGGAAAGCGTACAAGGAGGTTCGGGAGGACTTAAATAAGACAGGATGACAGAAACCATTATCGCTGCATCAGCAGGAATTATTGGAACATTAGCAGGAGGCTGGGTGTCATATCTCACCCAAAGAGCGCGCCTAAAAAATGAACTTGTAAAAATTAGGGAGGAAAATAGAACGGAATTTCAAGCGGAAAAGACAGTTCTCTACTATCTGAGCCACAAAGGGTATACCGATCGATCTTTTGAAACGCTTAAAAAGAGCTTGGGTGGTTTTGAAGATGACGAGCTACGAAAAATTCTTGTCCGAGCGGGTGCTGTTCGAACCTATCGTAAAGATGGATCAGAATGGTGGCGGTTACTCGCCAGAAAAGACGAGTATCTTGAGAAAAAGAGAAAACTCTAACAATTACTTTACATATTTTGTTCCTCGAACGAAACTCAAAACAATAAAAGAGGCCAAAAAGAATACTGCTAAACAAAGTACACTATATTGCATGGATTCTGTGATCGCATTTAAAAGTCCGAAAGTAAACATTCCTATCACAATTGCGACCTTTTCTGTAACATCATAAAAACTAAAATAAGTAGCGTGATCTTCTGTATCTGGAAGCATTTTAGAATAGGTAGACCTAGACAACGATTGGATAGCTCCTAGCACCAATCCAATGACTCCAGCCAATCCGTAGTAGTACATGTCAATATTCTCTTGTTGTTTATCTAGCAGAAAAGCAATAAAACAGACCAGCCCCCAGATGACAATGGTAGTTTTTAAAGCAGTAAAATTCCCGTATTTCTTAGATATCCTAGAAAAAATGGCTGCCCCAGCTATGGCGACAAACTGCACCAATAAAATGGCTAAAATTAAGCTAGTAGTCTCTAGTTCAAGTTCTTTACTACCAAAGATTCCTGCCATTAGAATAATGGTTTGAACTCCCACACTAAATAGAAAAAAGCTGATTAAGAATGTTTTTAGTGAAGGTTGACTTTTCAACTCAATGAGTACTTTTTTCAGTTCATCAAAGCCTTTCCAGATGATGCTTTCTTTGGAGGAGCTCTTTTTTTTGTGATTGGGTAATCGCCTGTACGCGATCTGTGCAAAACCAAACCACCAGAGACCTACCATAATAAATGAAATCTTCATGGCTTCTAAAGAAGCAATGCCTTTAGCTTTTTTCATAGCTTCTTCTATTTCAATCTCACTTCCATTTTGTAAAATAGATTCATCTATACTAGTATCAAATCCAAAAATCTCTGGATAAAGAATCATAGAAAGATTTATTAATAACAAAATAATAGACCCTATATATCCGTTGATAAACCCTTTTGCACTCACTCGGTCTTGATCTTCCGGGTGAGCAACTTCTGGTAGGTAGGCGTTATAAAAGACAATACTTCCCCAAAAGCCTATACTTGCTAAAATGGTAAATACAATGGCTACCCAAAGCGTAGATTCTCCACTAAAGAAAAATAAACTCATTACAGAAAGTGACCCTAGCAGACAAAACCCTTTTAAAAATCCTAGCTTATTTCCTTTGTAATCAGCGATTCCAGATAGGATAGGAGATAGGAAAGCTACAATCAAAAAGGAAACTGCCAAGGTGTAGTCATACAAGGTGGTAGGATCCCAATGAGTACCCAGAAAAATAATATCTCCTTCTAAGTTTTGAAAAGATTCCGTCATACTGGAATAGTAAATTGGGAATACAGCGGTACTAATAACTAATGAATATACCGAGTTAGCCCAATCGTAAAACGCCCATGCATTGATCAGTTTTTTATCGCCAATTTTTAACATTGTTATAGATTGAATGTATTGTTTTACAAAAAATTATCCGTCATCTTTGACGGATCCGAACGCTACAAGATAGTTAAATTTACATGAAACATTAGGGATTTAATTAGCCATCCCCTGTTTTTTTAAAAGGTCATAAAATTTAGTTTGTATTGATCTTCAAGTGGAGGTGTCCGCTGTA
>JABSPP010000151.1 GCA_013214275.1 Flavobacteriaceae bacterium | reverse complement strand
AGTAAAAACGATTAGGGTCATTTTCATCGTTATAGGTATAATCTAACTCAATATTAGTGTATTTTTTATTCATCAACTCAGAAATATCGTGCAGTTCTGTGCTCAACTTATCAGCACCAATAAGGTAGATATAATTGGGATTTCCTTTATGTTTTTTATCCACGCGGCCAATCATATCTATATTCAGATCTGTAACGGTATTCTCTAATGGAAACACAGGGTTGTCTGTATAGTAGCGCGAGCCAAGAAGCCCTTTCTCTTCGCCTGTGACATGCAAGAATAAGATAGATCTTTTAGGTCCGTTGCCCTCGTCAGAAGCCTTTTTAAAGGCTTCCGCAATCTCTAGAATAGCTACAGTTCCAGAACCATCATCATCAGCACCATTGAACACCTCACCATTCGCATCAATTCCAATATGATCCAAATGGGCAGAGATGATAACGACTTCATCTGGTTTAGTTGTTCCTCTAATAAAGGCGAGTACATTTTCAGAATCTTTTAGATTTCTTCCTCTCGAGAACCGATTCAGATAAGAAGCAGGAACCTCCTGATAATAGTCGTTATCTCCCAAAGGCGAGGATATGCCTTGCGATATGTAAAAGTTTTTTAGGTACTCAATTGCTTTTTTTTGCCCAGGCTCACCAGTATCCCTTCTTTCGTATTCATCAGATGAATAGACAAACAGATGAGCTCCCAAATCTTTGGCCGTTATCGTAGCAGCATAGCTTTGAGGTAGATTCGTATTGGTAATGACTTCTGCATCTTGACTGGATCCTAAAAAGATGAATGCCAATACGCTAACCATATAGAGTAGCTTTTTCATTAGATTGTAATTACTTATTTTAAGTTAAACATAATAACCAGTAGCGCACCAACCTTAAAAAAGGCTTATACCGATTTACTTTTTTTGAACAACAAATTGTTCTATTGTCCTGTCAAAGTTAAGGATTTCTGATGGAAACAAATCATCAAAAGCTTGGTCTTCCTGAAGCGATGCTCTTGATCCACTAATAACACGATTGTTAGTCATTAATATGATATTATTAGCATATCGAATGGCTAAATTTACTTGGTGAGAAGATAAAATGATTGTCTTCTTCATTTCTCTAACTAACCTCTCCAAAAGCTGAAAGATTTTAATCGTATGATGAAGATCCAAATGAGCTGTGGGTTCATCCAAAACAATGATCTCTGTGTCTTGAGCCAAAGCCCTAGCTATGAGTACCCGCTGTAACTGACCGTCACTTAACTCATAAAAATGACAGTTGCTCAATGCCTGTGTATCGGTCTCTTTCATTGCCCAAGTGATCTTCTGATAATCTTCGGAAGTTAATTTCCCTACCCAATTGGTATAAGGCTGCCTACCCAAAGCAACGAGTTCAAATACCGTAAGCTGACTATCGGGAATCCGATCAGTCAAAACAATGCTCATTTTTTTGGACAGAATTCGATCATCGATTGCCTGGAGTTCTTTTTGCCCCAAGAATACAGCACCCTCAAGTGGAGGCTGAACTTTGGTGATGGTTCGTAAAAAAGTTGATTTTCCAATACCATTTCTGCCTAAAACAACCATAAAATCTCCTTGACATATTTCTATGTTAATCTTACGCTGAATTAACGTCATTTTTTTCTTTCCTTGATAGCCTATGCCCAAGTCTTTCGTACTTATAATCACATTTGAATGATCTTTTTCCACTTATAGATAAACTTTTTTCTTCCGAACTAGTAACCAAATAACTACTGGTGCGCCAAGTAAAGAAGTGACCGCATTAATAGGAAGCGTAAACTCACTCATCGGAAGTTGCGCAATCATATCGCAAATCAAAAGAACTACCGAGCCCAATAGCCCCACCGCAGGGACTAAAACAATATGATTTGATGTTTTAAAAATTAATTTTGTTATATGAGGTACAGCAAGACCTACAAAAGCAATGGGACCAGTAAACGCAGTAATCACTCCCGTTAAAAGACTCGTAGTTAAGAGAATGATATTTCGACTTCGAACTATGTGAATACCCATACTTTTTGCATAGTTCTCACCCAAAAGCAGCGCATTTAAAGGTTTAAAGATGAAGAGCAATCCTGAGATTCCAAAACCGTAGATGATGGTAAATGCACCAATCTCATTCCAACTTAGGTTTCCTAGGCTCCCAAAACTCCAAAATAAATACTGTTGAATTTGTTGTGCATCACTAAAAAAGGTGAGTACGCTAATGATTGCAGCAGTCACAGTGCCAAACATCAGACCTATGATGAGGATAGACATGGTATTTCTGATCTTGTGAGCAGTAAGCAAAACTGCCAAAAGAACCAGTAAAGCACCAAAGCTAGAGGCTACAACAACAGCCCATTTAGAAAGTGCTAGTGATGTGAACACACCACCAAAAATACTAGCCCCTAAGATAAGCAAGGCAACTCCTAGACTGGCACCAGAGGAAATACCAAGAACAAAAGGACCCGCAAGTGGATTCCTAAACAACGTTTGCATAAGCAAACCACAAATAGCTAAACCAGAGCCAGCAAGCATCGCCGTGATGGCTTTAGGCAGTCTAAAATGTATAATGATAAAATCCCAACTACTTTTTGAGCTTTGTCCGCCCAACAGAATATCAATAACTTCCGAGATGGGAATAGACACAGAACCCAAACTGATACTTACCAATGTTAGAATAACAACCAATAAGAGCATTCCAATCAACTGTTGGGAATATTTTTTTTGCAGAATCAATTGATTGAATTTAAAAAATCCACTAATTTTTTCACTGCTAATCCACGGTGACTAATCTTATTCTTTGTCTCAAAACTCATTTCCGCAAAGGAACTTTCAAATCCTTCAGGTTGAAAAACAGGATCATAACCAAAACCTCCGTCACCTCTCTTTGTATTTAAAATATACCCTTTACAAATACCTTCAAAATGATAATGTTTCCCATTTAGGTTCAAAGTGATAATGGTTCTAAATTGTGCCGATCGATCTTCTTTTCCAATGAGGTTTTTTAAGAGCTTATCCATATTTTTATGAGCATCTCTAGGCTCACCTCCATATCTTGCTGAATGTACACCGGGCGCTCCATTGAGCGAATGAACCTCTAGACCAGTGTCGTCAGCAAAACAATTGTACCCATAATGCTCGGTTATGTGGTCTGCTTTAATTTTGGCATTACCCTCTAAAGTTTTGGCCGTTTCGGGAATATCTTCAAAACAGCCAATATCTTTCAAGGATACCAGTTGAATGTGTCCAGAGAGCATTTCTTGAACTTCCTGTAACTTATTGAGATTGTTTGTAGCGAAAACGAGTTTCATGCAGAAAAATATAACACAAAAGTAATTAAATTAGGTTGATCGTTTTTACAAAAAAACACATTGCAGAGATCATCAACTACCTCGTAGCATGCCCCTCGAAGTATTCAAAGGAAACTATTTTAATCATCTCGAGGCAAGCCCAAGGGAATTAACCCCTTGGCTATTCGCCCTGCGATTAAAAATAGCTCTACACCGAATTAAGTGGGTAAAAAGAGCATGCTCGTTTTGATTGATAAACCTTTATTGTAGCATTTAGGTCTCGACCTCAGAGAATTCTACGTAAAAAAATGAACATAACAACCATGACCCACTACAAAGAACATAGAACCTTAAAAATTAACAGTTATCACAGCACAATTAACAAGATTTTATGAGTTTAGTCTCAGATTCACAAATACATTAGCAGCAAAATTACTAGTGCAAAAAAGTGGCTAAAATTCAATCATTATTTCTAACTCTCTTTTTACTGAGCAACAGTTTGTTGGCGCAAAAAGTACTCAACAGCAACAGAAAAAGAATCAAAGCAACGAGAATTGCGAATGCCCCTAAAATTGATGGTCTATTAAATGACAAAGCTTGGTCAAATGCAGAAGTTGCAAAAGATTTTATTATTCTTAGTCCCAACAACGGAAAACCAGCCCCCGATTCTCATCAGACGGAAGTAAAAGTTGTTTATGACGACAATGCTATTTACATCGCCGCCAATATGAAAGATCCCAATCCAGATGCTATTCCAATGGAGTTCACCAATAGGGATAATTTTGGGCAGTCTGATTTTTTCTTAGTCACTATCAACCCCAATGACGACGGACAAAATCCCTTTTTATTTGCTGTAATGAGCAGTGGCTCACAAGCAGAAGCAAAAGTATCAGAAGAAAATGAAGACTTTAGCTGGAATGCCGTTTGGGAAAGTGATGTAAAAATGAATCCACAAGGGTGGGCTGTCGAAATGAAAATTCCGTACAGAGCCCTGCGATTTGCAAACCAAGAAGTACAACACTGGGGATTTAATTTCCTTAGAGAGGTAAAAAATGAAAATGCTCGATATACATGGAATTTCATCGATAATACCAAGGGCATTTGGACTCAGTATGATGGTTTAGTGGAAAACTTTAAAAATATTAAGCCTCCCACTCGACTCGCATTTTATCCATATACCTCTGGAACAGTAAACTCATTTGATGGAATTACAAAGACTACTGGGAGTGTGGGAATGGACATACAATACGGTGTTACAGAGAACTTTACATTAGACGCCACGTTAATCCCAGATTTTGGTCAGGTTGGATTTGACGATGTAAGCCTAAACTTAGGGCCATTTGAACAGGTCTTTAACGAACAACGACAATTTTTTATTGAAGGAACAGAATTATTCAATAAAGCAGAGTTATTTTTCTCACGTAGAATTGGAGGTACACCCACCAATTATGAAACAGTGAATAACAATCTGAGAGCTAACGAAGAGGTCATTGACAATCCAGATGCTGTTAAAATGCTAAATGCAGTAAAGATCTCTGGTCGCACGAAAAAAGGATTAGGCATTGGGTTCTTTAATGCAATTACCGAAAAAACAGAGGCAACTATTCGTGATTCTATAACAGGTGATATTAGAATAGAAGTCACAGAACCCTTTGCCAATTACAATATATTCGTTCTAGATCAGGTATTCAACAAAAACTCAGCCATAAC
>JABSPP010000150.1 GCA_013214275.1 Flavobacteriaceae bacterium | reverse complement strand
TTCTGTTGGAGTTGTTGGAGATTTGGGTGGCGGATTAGCTCAAGAGCTATCCTCTGAGGTGTTCGCAAGGATTGTCACTTTTGGGAAAGCACTAGGCTGCCATGGAGCGGCTATTTTAGGATCAGAAAAGCTAAAACAGTATTTGGTGAACTTTTCTCGTAGCTTGATCTACACCACAGGACTTCCACCACATTCCCTAGCGACTATTTTACTGAGTTATCAGGAGATAAAAGAGTCTAATAGACATCATATACTGAGAAAAAACATTGAATTTTTTAGAGGAGAGATCTCCCGACTGGGGTTAAAACCATTTTTTATTTCCAGTCATTCTTCCATTCATAGTTGCGTAATTTCGGGAAATAGACAGGTTCAATTGATCGCAAAAAGCCTCCAAGATGCTAGCTTTGGCGTAAAACCCATTCTTTCACCTACAGTTCCAAGAGGAAAAGAACGTATTCGCTTTTGTTTGCATTCCTATAATTCTTTTGAGGAGATGACCCATGTCTTAACCGTGCTTCGTACTTTTGTACAGGAATGAAGCAAAAGAACTATTTTATCACAGGCATTTCTACCGAAGTTGGTAAAACCATCGTTGCAGCAGTGGTCACCGAAGCCCTTAAAGCTGACTACTGGAAGCCTATTCAGTCAGGAGATTTACATTTTTCAGACACCGACAAGGTAAAACAGTTGGTTTCCAATACCAAGTCGGTTTTTCATCCCAGCAGCTATGCCTTAAATACGCCAATGAGTCCGCACGCATCCGCAGAAATTGATGGGATAAACATTGTATTGGATGAAATTCAGAAGCCTGTAACAACAAATCACCTAGTCATAGAAGGAGCAGGAGGCCTGCTTGTCCCTCTTAATGGTTCAGACACCATCCTAGATCTAATTCATCCTCAATACAAGGTCATCGTTGTATCGAGACATTATCTAGGGAGTATCAATCACACGCTGCTAACGGTGAAATTACTCAAAGAAAAGGGATTTGAAGTATCGATTATTTTCTCAGGAGATGAGCATCCCACTTCCGAAGCGATCATTCAAAAAATGACACAAGTCCCCATCATTGGGAGAATTGATGAAGAACCCTATTTTGATCAAAATGTAGTTAAAGAATATGCAGCACATCTCAAAGGTTTTTTATAGATGAATCTTCAACAAAGAGATCAAAAACATCTGTGGCATCCCTTAAAACAGCATCAGCTAAGCCCAGAAAGCCTTGCGATTGTCAAGGCAAAAGGCTGTGTCTTAACAGATGAACATGGCAACGAATATATCGATGCCATCTCCTCCTGGTACACCTGTATTTTTGGGCATTGTAACGAATACATCACCCGTAAAGTATCTCGGCAAATGCAGCAGTTAGATCAGGTAATGTTTAGCGATTTCACACATGAGCCTGCCGTAAAACTATCAGAAGAACTCATTAAGATGTTACCTCAAGGGCAGAACAGGATTTTCTTTAACGATAATGGCTCCACTGCCGTAGAGGCTAGCATTAAGATGGCATTGCAATATCACTTTAACCGAGGAGAACAACGAACCATATTGATCGCATTTGAAGAAGGATTCCACGGAGACACCTTTGGCGCGATGAGTGTCTCTGGATTGTCGATATACAACGGTCCTTTTAAAGATGTATTGATGGAAGTTAAGCGCATTCCAGTTCCCAATGGAGAGAACGAGCACGAAATTTTAGAACGGCTTCAAAAATATATTTGCAATAATGATGTGGCAGGGTTCATTTACGAGCCTTTAGTACAAGGAGCAGCAGGGATGAAAATCCACGATGCTAACGGAATGAACAGCATCCTTCAGTTCTGTAAGACAAACGGAATCATCACCATTGCAGATGAGGTCATGACAGGATTTGGAAAAACAGGAACACATTTTGCCTCCGATCATATAGCCACCAAGCCAGACATTATTTGTCTGAGCAAGGCGCTAACCGCAGGACTACTTCCTATGGCAATTACCTCGTGTACCGAGGCTATTTACGCTGCTTTTTTAAGCGATGATATCACTAAGGGCTTCTTTCACTGCCATACATATTCGGCAAACCCCATTGCCTGTTCAGCTGCTTTAGCAGGAATCGAACTGTTGCAGACAGAGGAAATTCAAAAGAATCTCAAACAGATCGCCGCAGCTCATGCTGCGTTTGCCTCTAAAATCCGACTCCACCCCAAGGTGAAATCAGCACGTCATATTGGAGTCATTTTTGCGTTAGACCTCAATGTTACCACCGAAAGATATGGAAGCCTACGAGACCAACTGCTCAAATTTTTTATGCAGCGAGGCGTGTTTTTAAGACCCCTTGGAAACACCATTTACCTACAAGTGCCTTATGTAATTACAAAAGAAGAACTTTCCAAAGTCTATAAGGTGGTTAGAGCATCGCTAGACATTATTTAGCAACGCCCAGCAAAGGACTCTTTGGATCAATGCTACACAGACCAAACTTACAATAGCCCTTTTTTTTAGGGCGTTTCCCTACGGGTCGGGCTCTCCGCTCTATCTTTTTTGCCCTTTGTTGGCAAAAAAGGATGCCGCTACTATCCCTAACGCGGCATCCAGACTCCAATTTTATAGGAGGTAAAATAGTTCCCGTCCGTTGTCTTTTATTTGCTAATTTTTAATACATTGTAGGGCGGAAATAAATAGCAATGTCCCTAAGGTGACTAGTTAGGTTCTTGGAAAAATGACGTGCTTATTTTGGAGCCATTTAAAGATGTTACAAAGGTAGATGCTTCTAAAACTCCGAAAAAAATACGCTCTAAAAGAGGCTTAACAATACTACAAAACCCTATGGATGTGGCATCACACAAGTTTAATAAAATAAATAACGACAAACAAAAAGTGGTGTTACCCCTAAATTGACAACTGTTAACACATACGTTTGTTTGGATATGACTAGTTGGCGGTAATAAAATAGAGTGAATGAAAACACCAGATACCATATACTTGTATCGAATAACGCATATTAACAATCTAGACTTCATCTTTAAGTCTCAAAAAATTAGTTGTCAAAATTCTCCAGATAATGATTCTAATTTTATTGGAATTGGAGACTCCACATTGATTCAGAGCAGAAAATCAAGACAAATACCGATTGTGCCAAACGGTGACTTCTCAGATTACGTAGCGTTTTATTTTGGTGTGAGATCTCCGATGCTATATAATATTCAAAAAGGATACAGCAATGTCACAAAGCGACATCCAGAAGATATAGTCTATTTGATTACAACTTACGAAACTGTAAAAAACAACAATTCAGACTTTATTTTTACAGATGGTCACGGATATCATCATTTATCACAATTTTTTAATCAAGAAGCTGATTTAAAAGAGGTAGATTGGAAAACTGTGAATCTTGAAAGATGGAATGATACGGAAGACGATCCTGATCGAAAACGGAAAAGCAAGCAGAATTTTTAATTCACAAAGATTTGCCTTTTTCAATGATACTTGCTATTGTCGTTTATAATGAAAATGCTAAATCAATCATTTCAACGAAACTTGCAGCCAATAATATTAAGTGCAATATAGTCGTGAAACCAAATTATTACTATTAAGATGATACGATTCACAAAAGGAAATATTTTACAAGCTGATGTAGAGGCTTTAGTAAATACTGTAAACACCGTTGGTATAATGGGTAAAGGAATTGCTTTAGCATTCAAAAAAGCATTTCCATTAAATTATAAGTTGTATAAAGAAGCTTGTGACAATAAAGAATTTACTGTTGGCTCAATGTTCACAACTAAAACAGGACAATTAATGCCAAAATTTATCATAAATTTCCCAACTAAAGAACATTGGAAAAGGCGTTCAAAAATTGATTTTGTAAAAAGTGGGATGAAAGAATTAGTGAAGACGATAAAAACTAATGAAATAAAATCAATTGCAATACCTCCTTTAGGTTGTGGAAATGGAGGGTTGAATTGGAATGAAGTCAAACCAATAATTGTTAATGAACTACAAAGTATTAATAAAAATATTGAAGTAATCATTTATGAACCTGGCTTTAATAATCAAACAGTTTTCGTTAAAAAAGAAATAGCCTTAACACCTGCAAGAGCAATGCTTCTGTGCGCATTAAAAGACTATCAAATATTAGGTTATTCAATAAACTTATTAGTTGCTCAAAAAATCGCTTATTTTCTGCAAAGAATAGGAGAACCTTTAAATTTACAATATGAAAAAGGACATTATGGACCTTATTCTAATCAACTTCAACATTTATTGAAGTATCTTAATGGGTATTATCTCAATTTTAAGCATGAAGAGACTAAACCAAGCTCAACTATTTCTATAAATCATTTTGATAAGGTTTCAAATTATGCTCAAAAAGAATTAGATAGCAATCAACTTGACCGACTCAAAAAAACAAGGGAGCTAATTGAAGGTTTTGAATCCCCTTACGGATTAGAGCTTCTTGCAACTGTGGATTACGTTTCTCAAAATGAAAATATTATAAATACAGAGGAAATGGTGGCTAAAATTGGAGAATGGACGGAGCGAAAAAAAGAAATTATGAAACCCTTTCATATTGATGTGGCACACAAAAGATTAAAAGAATACTACCGCCAACAATGGTAGCTGTGGCACAACCTCCAAAAAAACCAATAAACGACAAAGAATAAGCGGTTTTAAGTGAGTTTCATTATAAAGTTGGTATTTCTTATGCTACAATTTAGGTGCCTTAAAATGGCTAATATGACTTTTATAAGTGTCTTTATTTTCAAAAAAGACAAAACCAATGCCTTTGCTTGACTTTTGGCAAAGTTGGTCTTGAATTTTAGTAGTTTTTTGATGTTGTATGCCGTGGCGGCCATCAGCATCACCTTGTTTGCGCCTGCCACCCCCCTAACATTGACTTTGCGCATCCCTAAATATTGCGTGAGGGTTCCAAATACAGGCTTTACCGTACTTTGTCCTAACTTGTCCGAATTAGTGCGGTAGGTTCAATTTGGCTATAATTTTTCGGATCTCCTTAGTCACAGGGACACGC
>JABSPP010000015.1 GCA_013214275.1 Flavobacteriaceae bacterium | reverse complement strand
ATATGGTAAAAATCACCTTCCAAAACCATTGTTGGGATGCATTCTTATATCAAAAATTGGTTACCCTAGAATAATAAGAATGATTACTAACGAAGACGACAGATGGATTTGGGAACTTCCGTAATGTCTTGCATATGGGAAACGCCTTAAAAGCAAGTTAAATAGTGGTTTTAAGACAATATAGCAAAAATGAAAGGATAGAGATGAGCAAAATAATTAATGTAGACTTCCACGCAAGACAAAGAGAGGGCTCATTTGAAGAGGACTACACACCTCATATTAACGCAATAGACAATGATTTTCGTAACCTACTTGATAAAATCTGTTTTGTGACACACAATGATAAGGAATTTCAAGAAGACGTAGCTTATATATTCGGTCGGATAATGTCCGAGATATACCAAAGGAATAAATGAGTAACCTAGAATTAGTTGATAGTGAGTTTGATCAGATTCTAGCAAGCCTCTTAATTCAATCCTTTGAAGCAATCGATGAGGGAATTATGCCAGTAATTAAATGCTCTAACGGTAAATACAGAATTGGTTCAGGTAAGTGCATCTACAAGACTAAAGAGTCTGCAGAAAAAGCACAGAGAGCTATTAAGGCACAGAAGGGTAAAAAGTAATGGCCATTGGAAGACCAACATCCTACCGAGAAGAATACGCAGAAATGCTGATCCAACACATGTCTCAAGGTATGACGTACACTTCTTTCGCAGGTCACCCAGAAGTACGTGTAAATGTTGACACATTGTACAATTGGGAGAAGCTTCACCCCGCCTTTTCCGAAGCCAAAAGTATAGGAAAAGCAGCATCAGAGTACTTTTTACTAGAAGCAGGACATTCTTCTTTGTTTGATAAGCAGAATTTTAATACAACTATGTGGTATATGATGATGAAGAATATGCATGGTTGGAGAGACAAGCAAGAAACAACTGTAGAGGCTGGTAAAACCCTCACACTAAACTACAGCCTAGATGACAACGACGACTCATAAAGAGTTACCTTCCTTTACTGAATACAATCCGATGGAAATGCCCTGGACCTCTAGGGCCATTAAAGAAATATTCAGAAAATTTGATTATTCAAAAGGAATTCATGAAGTGCTTTGTTCTGGAACTTTAGGTTCTGGAAAGTCTTTATTCGGTGTACATGTAGCACTCGTGTGTCTTGTCGAGGACCCTAACGCTAAATGGGTTTTGGGGAGGATAACTAGGCCTGATGCAGTAGATACGATTTTGGACACTTTTAAAGATCATTTAGAAGGTGATTTTGTAGAAGGGGTTGATTATGAGTTTAATGAGGTTAAGCAAAGATGGGATTTTTCATGGGGGGCTTCGTGCTTTTTAAAAACATGGCACAAGAAAAGATGGAAATCATATCGTTCACTAAAGATATCAGGGTGCATCCTTGAGGAGGCAACTGAGAATGATGGAGATTACTGGCCTGCTTATGACACTTTTTATTCTCGTATAGGTAGAGCAAAAGCAAAAAGAAATTTATTGATTTCACTAACTAACCCGGACAGCCCAAGCCATCCGCTTTATAAAAAAATGATACTGGGATCAGAGAAAGATCCTTTGAAACATGTTTATTATTCAGATGCCCGACAAAACCCATTTCTAGAGCCTTGGTACATACCAAATCTCATGAAGAATATGAGTCCAATAGAAATTGCAAGGCTTGTAGAGGGAAAGTGGGTAGAAGACCCTAAGGGTGGAATTTATTACAATTATTTGCGAGCTAGAAACTATAGGGATGAGCACTATATTTTTAATCTTAATTACCCTATTGATCTTATGCACGATTTTAATATTGCTGCTGGAAAGCCTATGTCGATGGCCATTGGTCAAAATATCAATGGGATATTTCATGTAGCCAAAACTATAATAATCCATGGCGCCGATACAAATGACATGATGAGAGAATTTGGAGAATCTGATATATTAAAGAAAAGAGGATATTTTCGAGTTTTTGGTGACGCCTCTGGTAGTCATAAAGACCCTAGATCAAAGACAACCGATTATGAAATAATTGAAAATTTTTTAAAAAGGAATAAAGTCAATTATGAAATGTGCGTTCCCAAGTCCAACCCTCCAATAAGGAGAAGGCACAACAGGGTTAATGCGAAATCTTGCAACTATCAGAGAAAAACTCAATTATATATATACAAGGAAGCTGAAAAAGCTGATGAAGGGTTTCGACTCACAAAGCTAAAAAAAGGCGGTCAATACCTAGAGGATGACAGCTTGGAAAGTCAGCACGTAACAACGGCTATCGGATATTGGATTGATTATGAAATAGAGAATCCTCCGATCAGCGACAATGTTAATATTGTTATGAGGTAATCATGGATGAAGAAAACGATCTCTTAAATACCAATGTAATCATGCGCATTCTTACCGAGACGGAGAAGTCAGAAGACAAAGACAGACGCATTCAAGCATTCGATGCATATCAGTGCTATTCAGGAAACCAAGCCCCCTATGTCAGGCAGCAAATAGAAAGAAATAGACCTACATCCGCTAAGGGCTACACGATCTCTAACATTTCTATTTCCAAGATGATCACTGATAAAAGAGCACAGGCATACTCAGAGGAGCCAATAAGAAAGGTTTCTGATTCTGATGATAAGACAGAATTGTATGATGAGATTCTTAAAGAAGGCTCAGGTAACGAAGAATTAGAGTTCTTTGATAAGACATTTAATCTTCATAAGTACGGGCTCATGTGGGTCAACTATCGCCAGAAAGAACAAATGTATCAGTTTATGTCTCTGCAGCCTTATGAGTTTATTTTGGTGAGGGACAAAGATACTGGAAAGCTTTTGATTGTTGGTTTGAACTATCCTGACACAGAGATTACACAGAATTCACGTACAGGTGCTAATCGTGACCCTGGCATGAAGTCTAATACATCTGATGGCATTGCTGATTTAGTAGCAGAAGGTCAAACAGACGGTGCTGCTGAATCTAAGACATGGGTATTCTGGAGCGACACTCAAGTAGTAAAAGTCGTTAGAAGAACCACCACGGTCATCCAAAACGGTGTTGAAGTCTTAAAGCCATCAATCACATACATCCCAATTGAAGGCAACCCAGACAATGTAAACCCACTGGGCACACTTCCATTTGTTTATGTCTCAAGTGATACGAGTGTAGATTACCCAACTATTAACCCACTCACAGAGCAATCTATTACATTTAACGCTCAGCAATCTGAAACACTAACAGCTAAAAACGTGCATGGCTCGGGTGTGCAGGTATTCAAATACCCAGAGAGAATGGCGGGTAGATTTCAAAAGATGTCTCATGGGCAGCTATCAGCTATCGAACTTCCTCAATCATCTAAAGAGGGTGACTCGACTACTGAGTTCGATTACAAGACATCAGGAGCTCAGATTGGTCCAATGATGGATTCCGACACGGGCTACCTTACTCAGATAATGAAAGAGCATGGCATTGAGAACTTTGAAATGGACTCTGGTGTGAATGCAATGAACGGTATCTCTAGAGCTATTTCAGGGGCATCTGTTCAAAAGATTATTGAGCACAACCAAAAGCGTTATCACAGACTAGAAAAGGCAATGTTTAAAATTGTCGCAAGATGGGAGCAAGTAATCGGATCTCGCAGAATTAGTGAAGACGACGAGCTTATGATTATCTTTCCTAAGCCTAAGGTAATGGTGTCTGACAGAGAAACCTTAGAGAACATCAAGATGATGCTAGAGCTTGGTCTTATCGAGGAGCATGAGAAGTTCATAAAAATGGACCCGAACATGACCGAGGAAGAGGCTAAGGAAAAACTAGAGCGCATTGAAGCAAAGAAAATGGAAAACGCACAACGGTTCTTAGGAGGCTTTAATGACAATCAATCTGAACGAGTCGACCAAGAAGGTGAACCTGAATCTGAAGGGTTTATCGGAGGAACAGAAGCAGAGGGCTAAGCGTATAGCTGGTGAGATCTTAGTGGAGGAAATCAATTCTTCTCTAGATCGCTCTACTTCTCCCGTTAAAGGCGGCAAATACAAACGCAAAAAGAAAGATGGTACTGATAGCGAACTATTTGAGTTTGGAGACATGCGTGCATCTATTTCATTTGAAGAGCAGCAGGATGATTCGGTCACAGTGGGAATATTTGAGAATGCTGTTCAAGTAGAAAGACTTAAGGCGTTTAATCATAACAACGGTGACACATTGCCACAGAGAAGGTTTATAGCTGCACCCAATCAAGTATTTAAGAAAGGCATAATGGATCGTGTCAATAATGCTATTAATGAGATACGTGATGAGCCTGATGAGACTCAGTCAATAGTTGATGACATACTTGGAGATCTGTAATGGCAAAAGTTAAAGTTCCTAAGACGTCTACATTTATTAACAGCTTCGAGAAAAAGCTAAAGCAAAACATTGCTAGGGCAGACAAGTCAGGAATCGAGGCAGAGATAATTGCGACTATACTTCAAGGCAGATCGCCCGTACGTGGTGAAAAGTTTGTTGATTACTCTATTCCGTATGCCAATAGGTTTAAGGGTGGATCAAGAAGACCAGTCGACATGTTAAGAACTGGGCGTATGCTTAAAAGTCTAAAAGTAACCCAGTCTAGAGGTAAGTTGGGAATATTAATAAAGTTTAATGATCCGGTAGCTGCATTTCATGATATTTCAGGCGCCGCCGGTAAAGTAATTCGAAGGCTATTACCTAGAGAAGGCGAGCAATTCAAGGAAAACATCTCACGCTTAATACGATCTTTTTTTAAAAATAACGTGAGGAAATCGACACGGTAGACAAAAACCCTAAATCTTGTATTATTTAAATAATCCTATACATACCCGAATGGGTCCACGACGAACGTCATAACAAGGAAGAATTATGAGTGAGATTGTCGAAGGACAAGATCCGAATGCTGAAAAGCAGGAAACCACGGTAGATGTTGATGCATTAGTAAGTCGGATCGAAGCCCTAGAGCAGAGCAAAGATCGTTTGCTTAATGAATCAAAGAGTTGGAAATCAAAGTACCAATCTGTTGTTGGCAAGATGGAAGAAAAAGAAAATCAGGCCATGACAGAAAGGAACGACTTCAAAGGGCTTTATGAAAAGTCTCAAGGTCAGATCATGGATCTTCAAGAGCGAGCGAAGGCAGAGCAAAAGAAGAGACTAGAAACTGCACTAATGTATGAAGTCGCCAGACATGGAAGAGATGCTGAGGATACGGAAATTCTCTTAGCAGCCGTCAAGACCAAGAAAAAAGATGTATTAGGGTATGACTCTGATTCAGACGCTTGGCACGGTGTTGACACCGCGATCGACGATCTAAGAAAAACCAATCCCGGGCTATTCAAATCTAACCTGCCTGGAACACCTGATGGAAGACCTAAAGCTGCCGTACCAGTAGAAAAGACGGTAGATGAACTCATTTCGGAGGACCCTAATGCCGTCTTAAGCGATGCTTTAAAATCATTACTCGTTTAAGGAGATAAACAATGGCAACAACAGGTGTAAGTGACGTCGCCTCAACGATTGAGAAAGTCGTTTCGGCACTCACAACAAGAACTCTTATCCAACAATCAGTAGCTCTTAACATGCCAGGTGTATGGGATCGCTCTGGTGAAGTACGTCCAGGGATGGATAGACTAGACATGATCGAACTAGCCGAGCTAGCAGTTCAGAACGTTGATGAAACAGGTGCAGCAATGACACCTCAAACAATCACTCCCTCTGCTGCACAGCTTCTTTTAAATCGTCATAAGTCTATCCCTTTTTCAATCACCAAGCGTGGTGAGCTTCAATCGAAGATCGCTCTCGTTCAAAGAACTGTTGAAAACGGAATTAGATCACTCGTAGCAGAAGTTGATGATGCTATTTTCGCTGAAGCTGTTGCTAATGCTAAGACTACTGATACAGCTGCTGCTGTTGATGGTCTTACTTCTATTAGAAGAGCTGCTAAGCAAATGGATCTTGATAATGTTCCTAAAGAGCAAAGAGCAATCGCTGCTTCTCCAGGATTCATGATGGATCTTCTTCTTGCTAACAATAACGTTATTCGTGCCAATGAGTTTGGATCAGCAGATCCAATCAGAGTTGCTCAAGTAGCTTCAATCTACGGATTTGCTATCTTTGAATCTAGCTCTGCTTCATTGCCTGATGACGGATTTCTAGCACTTGGTATGGAATCAGTTGCTTTTGCAAGACAAAGAGCTGTTTCTTTCGAAGAGCAGCTACAAGTTCTCAACCAAAGAACTGACTACACAGTAACTCACCTCTATGGGACTGAGTCTACTGCTGCTACTAACCCAAGAATTTACGTTTACGACCCAGCTTAATGGGATGGGGTCCTTCGGGACCCCTTTTTAGCTTATGGCACTATACGGCGTTAACTTAGAGCTTGTTCCCATTTATTTGGAGTCTGATTCCAAGGATGAGCTAGTGCGCTTAATGGTCATAAACAATCAATTGAACGGGCAGAAGTTTAACTACATGTCGCCCATGCTTGAAAACAACATGTGGGTAGTTTGGTTTTTTGCAGACATAAAAGAGTGGCAAGATCCTAACGAACTGTCAGAGGAAGAGATCGTGGCAGTGGGAGCGCTTAGCAAATGAGTTTAATACCTCAAATTGGCGGTGCTGTAGAAAGGATAAATGGAAAACTCTATTTAAGAGTTACTCAAGCTGGTAGCCCTGACAAAACCGTTACGTTTGATGCAGTAACTACGCAATACCCGGACGCAATAACTGAAATATATGAATATAGACAAGGCGGCTTAGTAGGAACAATTGTTGTAACAATCACGGTTACGTATTTAACATCAGCAAAACAGTTACTAGATAATGTTGTTTGGACGGTTATATGAGTTTTAAATTTAATCCATTCACAGGAACATTCGACATAGTAAATGACAGCCAAGGCGGCGTAATTGATACGGGTACAGATGGCATTCTAGATCTAGGTGATAGATTTGATAATGATCCTGCTTTTTTTGACGGTCTTCTTGATTTGGGTGAGAGGTTTAACTAATGGCAACAATTAGACTAGCAAGAACCTCAACAGCCGACAGAACTTCAAACACGCTTTTGCAAGGTGAGATTGTTTACGACACAGATTTAGATCTTTTCTACGGAGGCGATGGGTCTACCGTAGGCGGTTTTCTTATTGGATCAACAATATCAGATTTAGGTGATCTTAACGATGTAGATCTAACCGGATTGGCAGACGGCGATATTATTCAATACAACACCGTATCAGGAAACTGGGAAGCCGTGCCAGCTTCATCTATTGGCGGCGTGACATCGGTTAATGGGCAAACAGGTGTAGTTGTTTTAGATGCCGATGATATCGATGACTCAACAACAACAAATAAGTTTGCAACTCAATCCGAGCTTGACCAAATAGCCACAAATCAAACTGACATCGCTCAAGAAGTTATAGATAGAGGTAATGCTGATGCAATTCTTCAAGGTCAAATAACATCTAATGCAGCGGACATTACGGTTTTAGAAAACAGAAATATAAACACTAATGCTCCCATTCAGGGCGGCGGTGACTTAAGTGCAGATAGGACAATTTCACTAGACATAAACTCTGCTACAGCGGGAACAGTTAATGGTGCAGATGAAATATTATTTGCTGACGTAGATGACTCTAACAACGTTAAGAAAACTACAGCGCAAGACATAGCAGATCTTGCATCAGGCGCAGTGACAAGTTTTAACGGAAGAAGCGGTGCAGTTGTTTCAGTCTCAGGCGATTATGACGCAGATCAAATAGACGATGCTGCTACAACCAACAAATTTGCCACACAGGCACAGCTCAACCAAATTGCAACCAATCAGACCGATATATCTCAAGAAATAATTGATAGAACTAACGAAGACGTAGCTATTCAATCTCAAGTCACATTAAACAATGCCAAGGTTTCAGCAGACGGATCTATTGACACTCATAACGATGTTGATCTTACAGGATTAGCTGATGATGATGTTCTTCAATACAATTTAAGCACTGGCAATTTTGAACCAGTCGCAGCTAGTTCTATTGGCGGAGTTAATAGCTGGAACGGAAGAACAGGCTCCGTACTGCCTTTAGCATCTGATTATGATGCAGATCAAATAGACTTTGACCCAAGCGTAATTAATCGTTTATCAGCTACAGAAGTCCAAGCGGCTATTGACGAGTTAACCAATATTTTATTTCCAACTACAGGCAGATTTTTATATGTAGACGGAACTAATGGCAATGATGCAAATTCAGGCTTAAATCCTGGTGACGCTTTTGAAACTATTCAAGCTGCAATTAACGCCGTAACACAAAACGATCAAACTATTTCAATTTTTCCTAATACTTATACAGAAGATCTTGATTTTGCCAGCAAGACTAATTTAACACTTGAATCATATATCGACAGTCCGATTGATAGTCAGGTTGTAGAAATTCAAGGTCAGCACACTTTTGTTGGTGCCTTAAGAATAAGAATGGTTGGTCTTCAATTGGACGATGGCTCAGCAGTAGGCGGTCATGTTTTAGACTTAACGGGATGCTTAGGTTCTTGTTTTTTTGACAATATTACTTTTGATATAAATGGCACTGGTGGGGCTATAAATGCATCTACCGCTGCTAGCTTTTATGTTTATAGAGACATAGGACTAGAGGGGGAGCTTAATTTTTCAACTGGGTCTAGTGCGCACTTTTTTGTTAGATCTACAGGGTCAGGCTCAGTTTTATTAAATGGTCCATCTGTAACCTTTGTAGACTGTTTAGCAGTTCCTTCAATAGAGCATCAAAGCGGATCTCTTACGCTAACAGATTGCGATGCTTTTTTAAGAGATGGAAGCGGTAGAGCAATATTTTCTAGCGCTGCTGACTTGCCAGCAAACCAAGTACTAATGACCGATTGCAATTTTTATACTGCTGCAACAAATGATTACGGCATTATTCAAATAAACAATTGCAATTATTTATTTAACGACGTCAAAAGAGATGTGTCTCAAGACATATTGCCGGCAAATTTAGCAAAAAGACTTACTAGGGGTAGTAATCTAGTTGATGTAGAAATGAATTCATTACCAAGCATAACAGTCGATGCTTTGGATGAACTAGCTCTAATTGATAAAAGCAATAATAACGCGCCATCAAAAGCTACAATACAAGATGTAATAGACTCTGCGATTGTACCCGGAACAGTTACAGCAGTTAAAAATTACACTTGCGAAGATGGTCAAGTGACTCCTGGTAGATTGTCATGGGGAAATGGGCTTACATCTGTAAACACGGGCGCTTGTTTTAATCAAGATGGGACTATAACTTCTATAGCGGTTTCTACTGTAGCCTCTGCCACAAACTCAAATATTAATATTGAAATTGATGGCATCGTTGTTGGATCTGTAAATCATAATGGAACTACATCAGTAAACCCTGTAAGTATTCCGGTAACAGCAGGACAGTTTTTAAATTTAAATAGAACTACTACTGGGGGCGGTTTACAAATTACGGCTTCGGTAGATGTAAGCTATGACATTAACACAGATCAATTTCAAGGACCGCAAGGCAACGACGGAAACTCAACTATAACATCGCAAGCGGGAGCACCATCTGACCCTGCTCCACAGCAAGCCTTTTACCTAGATAATGTTTCAGGAGATTTTTACACATCTGAAGCAACAACTTCATGGGGTTCAGCAAAAGGTAATTTAACGGGTCCTCAAGGACCGCAGGGAATACCTGGCACGCAAGGCAGTAATAGAATTGCAAAATTCACTAACATACTAGTGGGAAGTGTACAACCAATAGCTACAAGCACATTAAACGGTATAAATAACGTACCAATTTTTGACGAGATAGGAAGCGACATTTCAGTAAGCAGCAATACAATTACAATAAACACCGCTGGTACATACGAATTAGCATTTAACATTTTTCTTCAATCAACCGCTCCAAGGTCAGCCCCAGGATTTGGTTTTAGTGTTAATGGAACAACACCACAAACTATTAGCTGTTCTACATATATAAGAAACGGTTCCGGTCACAACAATTCATCTACTTTTTTATCCGAGACGTTTCAATTCTCTGCTAGTGACACAATTCAAATACAAGTTACACAACAGGGCGCAGCAGGTGTCGTTCAAATGCCTACAGGTACGTCAATTTTTGAAATTAGGAAAATATAATGATTTATAAATTATCTGAGCAACAATACCAAGATATAAACGACGCAGCTCCCTTAAATCAAGCTTTTGGCTATCAGGACGGAGATGAATATCTTTTTAATACTGATGACATAGTTTTTATGAAGTATGATTACATTGAGGTTATTGATACCTTATATAGTCAGTCCTTTGCAGATTTTTTAAGCTCATTAGTAATTTATAAAAATAACAATGCTGAATTAGTAAAATTTAGTACAGAAGATCAATTTGGAACACCATTAGTAGTTGCAGCAAAACCAGTAAATGATTTTAGCACTATTGTTAGTCATAATTTTTGCGATGATAGCTCATGGGCAAGCCTAGGCAATAGCGTATGGGATTTAGCTCCTACTGAAAACAGTGTGCTTGTAGTCGAAAAAGCAGAATTGCAATTTGAAAATGATCTTAATGTTGGCGAGAGCGATATTTATCTAGATTACTATATTTGGCACCCAGATTCAGTTGAGACACCAGTCTTGGCTCAAAGAATTACTATAGATACAGCACGAAGCATATTTGAACTAGGCAACGAACACTATTTTAGTAGTAATTTGCCTGAAATTCCTAACGGTCTTACTACAGTTGTTTTTAGTTATATTTCGTCATTAAGTTTTTATGCTAATTACAACCCGATGCAATTAGCCTTTTTGAGAATATCAACAAAAGACAATGCAGTAGTCAGTGGAAGTTACGCAACAGTAAGTTTTGTTACTTACACGGATTTATTATGAAGCAATATCTCTACAATTTAGGGGTTTCATTATCTCAGCTGTGGAGTGTAATACTTGGCGGTCATCCCGATCAATCAATTAGTCAAAGAACCGCAAAAGCATATTTAGCCAAGCCAGATGGTTGGTTTAAGTATCAAAGAGCTTTTATAGATTGGATTTTGTACTTATTATTAAAAGAAGAAAACCATTGCCTAAACTCACTTAAAGGTGAAAGCAGGGCTAAGTCTTTGTGGGATTGGAGCAAATTATGATTTTTCCTGTAATAGAACTAGAGGCTACCGTTCAAGTAAATGATAGAACTAGATTAGATGCCAGGAAGAGTTATGTGACTCCCGATGAATCTGCTATTAGTCTAATAGAGATAGAGCCTTTTGCAGGTTACGGCTTTATCGACGTCACTAGTGACGCTTATCTAGACTGGCAGTACACCACGGATGGAAACCAGGCTGTCACCGTCAGGGTTACAGCAGGAAGCAGTGGTCCTGACACTTTCTCTGCGAACATTGAAGTAGTTACTGCTTCTAACGATAGCCTTTTCTCCAATGATCAACTTCTCACTGCATATGAGCCTAATATCCTTAACTGGGTTCGTGAAGGCAGAAATTCTTTCCTAGATGTTCATCGCGCAGCACAGCAAAGAATATTAAAGGTTCTTGAAGAAAACGGATTTTTTAAAAAAGACGAATCGACGATTACATTAGCGGATCTTTTAGACCTATCTGAGTTTATAGACTGGTCCAGATTTATGGTGCTTAGGATGATCTTTGAAGGTATCTCTAACGCTACCAATGACATATTCCACCAAAAAGCATTACGATATAAAAACATGGAGGCAGAAGCTCGAGATAGGGCCAGGATCAAGGTAGATCTAGATGGCGACGGCGAGGACGATAGTAACGATCAAATCAGTCTACGCACAATCGAGTTTGATAAAATATGAGCAGTAATGATTTGTCTCAAGTAAGAGACTATATCAACACTAGGATGTCAGTAGTAGAGCCTACTTACCAAGAATGGAAGGGCTCGCTAGAGGATATTGGAAACATTCCAAAGACATTACTTGACCGCTCTTATCACATTACGCTTAATCCAACGACCTCTACGGAGCAAAGCGATAACTTTATTCAGGAAACACAAAACGTCTTTATTAGCGTTTTTAAGCAAGGTTTTACTAGCTCTATTGAGGCTCGCGACGAGTTGATGCAAATAGCAAACTGCATTAGGCTAGATATTATAAACTTCAAAAACGTAGAAGATTATAAAGCTGCCAATGATGGCAACATAGAAAAGGTTGTTTCAATCGGTATAACACCAAATGATATCGATGCAACAAATGACAATATCATAAAGGCTACAATAGAGATCGATGTCGTTCTCTTCATTGCTACTACATAAGGAGATGTAAGCATGGCTAGTTCACAACAGAGTACATTCTTATTGAGTGCTGCCGATGTCTCTTGGGGGACTCGTGAGTGCTTTAACTTTAACGTAAATGACGTTGCTTCAAACCTCGGCGATGACTACTTCGAATTTGAAGTACCTCAAGCTGATTTTAGCAGCACGCTTATTCAATATTACCTCTGGTTTAATCTAGATGCCGGCGGGACTGACCCTGCTATAGTTGGCAA
The DNA here is from genome assembly GCA_013214275.1 of Flavobacteriaceae bacterium. GTDB lineage: Bacteria > Bacteroidota > Bacteroidia > Flavobacteriales > Flavobacteriaceae > Polaribacter. The sequence goes on along the minus strand of JABSPP010000015.1, from coordinate 1,740 downwards.
GACCGGAATTGAGATTGCCCTTACTACAGGTGAGGATGAGGCAGCTGTAGCTCTTGCTATTGCTAACGGTGTATCAAGTCCAGCTCTTAGGGTTAGTCTTGATTCAAATGTTTCTCCTCAGACTACAGTTGTTATTGAGGCAGAATTTAAAGGTCCTATCGTAACTCCAGTTGCCGACGCTAGTACCGGGTTTACTTTTAACAGAGCTAGAATTGGACTAGGTGGTAATCTTGGCCGAACTTCCGGAGGAATTGAGGTAACGATGGAGACAACCTCCGCGACAATCCTCAGCGATCAATCGGCCCAACTCATCCTCGATGAATTTTACACTGGGCAGACAGTTGAAGCTACGATGAGCTTTCTTGAGATGACTCCAGCTAACTGGAGAACTATTGTTGGTTCTGTTGTTGGTGATGTTTATACTCCACCATCTGGGACTGAACTTGTAGGTTTTGGAGAGTCTAGACTCTATCAATCATTCTTTGATCTTGGTGGTGAGCTAGTTTTACACCCAAGTAGATTTGCAGCTAGTGATCGCTCTTACGACATTACTTTTTGGAAGTCTGTTCCTAAGCCAGGATCTATTAACTTCTCTGGTGAAGAAGCGCAAACAATGGAAGTAACATTCTCAGCTCTTCTTGACAGTGGAGTACAAGACAGAATCAACCTCATGGCATTTGGTGATTCTAGTCAAGACGTTTTAGCTTAATAACTGCGCCCCTCGAAGGAGGGGCTTACATAAGGACTTTTTTTGGAATTTAGCAGAAGTGCGATTAAAGCAAAGATTTACGGCAAGGAATATGAGCTTGTTAAGCCAAGTGTTTCAGTAGTTCAAGAATTTGGTAAGACCGCTAACCAGGATGAAGATCCTGCAAAAGCTTTTGGTGTAGTAGCAGACTTTTTAAGCCAATGTGGCCTACCAAAAGATGTAACCATGGACATGGAGCCTGGGCACGTAAATCAGCTAATTGACCTTCTAATAGATAAGCAAAAAAAGTAGATGTCGATGTTTTCTTCCGGGCTAAGTTAGCCCGGTTTTACAAATGGTCCCCTGATTACATCGACGCAATGGAATACGGGACAGCGGTAGAGTATTACAAAGCTATCGATGTCATTGAAGCTCAAGAGGCTTTGCTTGATTTAAGAATCGTTACTTACCCGCACGCTAAACAAGAAAACCAGCGTGAAATAAGAAGAGGGTTTGAAAAGAAGGCATATCCTGAGGGCTTTAGAAAAGAAATGGATTTCGTAGAGTTCTTTAAACGGATGGGTCATGGCTGACGATAAAATACAGGTAGAAATAGTTTTTGAAACCGACGAAGGGTCGGTTAGAAAGGTTTTTACCGATGTAGAAAATCAAGCTCAAAAGGGTGGGGATACAGCTGGTAAAAGCTTTTCATCATCCTTTGCCAAAGCGGCTTTAGCCGGTGGTGCTCTTCTTGCGGCGGCAACTACTGTAGCCGCAGCTGCTAGAGCTTTAGGCAGCACGTTTAGGGACTCTATTTCGCTAGCTGCTCAACAAGAAACTGCTGTAAATAATTTAAATACGTCTTTAAAATTAGCTGGAACTTTTAGCAATGATGCTAGTAAAGATTTTCAAAATCTTGCAAGCTCTATTCAGTCTCTTTCTACATTTGGTGATGAAGCCATTCTTCAACAGGCAGCATTAGCTAGAAATTTTACAAGTACAAACGAAGAGTCAAAGGCTCTCACCCAGGCGGCTGTAGATCTTTCGGCTGC
>JABSPP010000149.1 GCA_013214275.1 Flavobacteriaceae bacterium | reverse complement strand
GTCGTATTTGTATGATATTGATGGAAAGATAAACACTTAACTTTGGTTTAGATAGTACAAACATAAGGGCTAACGCATCATTCAAAATACATTTAAAATCAACGATAACCTAGTATCAATCATTCCCCATCATAATCTTATTTGATGCTGGATCATGTCATTAACAAGAATTTCTAATGGCGTTGTAAACCTGACGGTAATAGTCATGAAATTCAGGAAGCAGTACATTTTCAAGACTCCCTGTATTGGTTAAAACTTCTAAATCAAATAACTGCAGTCCAGCCACTTCCTCCTCTTGAAGATTCAATTGATCAACAGGAACTTTGAGTTTTGCAATAAACACATGATGAATTTCATTATCCTGAATTCCATTCGCATGCCTAACCTGATGTTTCCTTGTCCCTATTTTGATTAAATCAGAAGAAGACAATACCAGTCCAATTTCTTCAAATGCTTCTCTCAATGCAGCATCCAAGACCCTTTCCCCAGCAGTGATGTGACCAGCTACAGAAATATCCCATAAATTAGGAAAGACTTTTTTATTCGGAGAGCGCTTTTGCAAAAGAATTTTATGATGCTCAGTAAACAGCCATACGTGAACAGTTGCATGAAAATAGTCATTCTTGTGAGCAACCGATTTTAAGCAGCGTCTTCCAGTAGGATTTCCCTCTGCATCCAAAATATCTATGAGTTCGTCCAAAACATTAAAAGCTAAAAGAGAAATAAGGATGAACAAAGTATTACTTTATTCCTCACACAGAAAACAAAATAAAAGAAGCGAAATATCACAACAATATGGTTAGAACATCAGCTATTTAAAGAAATTCTTCAATCAAAATAAGAAAATCGATCACCAGATTGTATATTCAAAAGACTCTCATAAATCAACCGAATCACATGCTCAACATCATCCCTATGAACCATTTCCACAGTCGTATGCATATATCTCAGAGGCAAAGAAATTAAAGCAGAGGCCACACCACCATTACTGTATGCAAAAGCATCAGTATCCGTTCCCGTAGCTCTAGATAGCGCAGAACGCTGAAAAGGAATCTTGTGTTGCTCAGCAGTATCTATAATAAGGTCTCTCAGTTTTTGTTGAACAGCAGGAGCATAGGCAATTACTGGACCATCACCACATTTTACGGCTCCCTCCTTTTTTTGGTTGATCATCGGAGTTGTTGTATCATGAGTCACATCTGTAACAATTGCAGCATTGGGCTTAATCGTCTCAGTAATCATCTCTGCACCGCGTAATCCTATTTCCTCCTGCACAGAATTAGTGATATATAGTCCAAAAGGAAGCTTTTTACCATTCTCATGTAAGAGTCTAGCCACCTCGGCAATCATAAAACCACCCATTCTATTATCAATAGCACGACAAACAAAGTTTTTTTTATTCAAAACATGAAACTCATCAGGATATGTGATTACACAGCCCACATGAACTCCAAGAGCCTCAACTTCCTCCTTATTAGCACATCCCACATCAATAAAAATATTATCTGGTTTTGGAGGCTCTTCCTTCGCTCTATTTCTAGTATGAATCGCTGGCCAACCAAAAACACCCTTTACAATTCCGTTTTTTGTATGAATATTCACCACCTTACTAGGTGCAATTTGATGGTCGCTTCCACCATTTCTAATCACATAAATCAATCCATTATCCGAAATATAATTTACATACCAGGAAATCTCGTCAGCATGACCCTCAATCACAACCTTATACTCTGCCTCAGGATTAATAACAGCTACAGCACTTCCATAAGTATCCGTAATAAATTCATCCACATAAGGCTTTAAATAGTCCATCCACATTTTCTGCCCCTCCCATTCATAGCCGGTGGGAGATGCATTGTTTAAATATTTTTCTAAAAAGAGTAACGATTGTTGATTTAAAATTGACTTTTCTGACATATTAATGATAGAATTTATTTCGATAAAAATAAAACCATTTTTTAGTTCCTTAAAATAAAACCTTGTGAAAATAAATTTTGAACATGCAAAAAGAATACCCAAGGCACTCATGTCTTCGGTCAACATCGAAAGACAGGTCGGGCTTTCCGATACATTTCACATCATCCATGGCAGAAGAATACCACTCTAATCTCTAATACAAATCCCAGATGATGCAAGAATATCTAATGTACAAATGATAATTTAACTTTTAGACCTCACAAGATCACCCTATCTTTACAAAAGATAAAAAAAGTATCCTGAAAAAAAATATCTACATAGTATTGCTATTTAGTTGCTCGCTACTCCATGCTCAAAAGAAAGATGTACCACCTTCAGATTTGGATGAATACATACTTGTCAAAGAAGGAGACACCCTAACGATTAACCTTGACGAAATATCTGTTATTCCCAAACTTAAGTTCAAGTCACCCACAGATGCTCGATATTACTATTGGTTTCAAAGAAAAGTCTTCAAAGCTTATCCTTATGCAAAACTAGCCTCAGTTAGATTAGATTCTATCCATCGTAGAATTTCTAAAATTCAGAAAAAAAGAAGAAAAAAGAAGTATGTCAAAAGAGCCCAGGAATATCTCGAAGGCGAATTTACTGATCAGTTGAAAAAAATGACTCGAACAGAAGGAAGAATCCTTATCAAGCTCATTCACAGACAAACCGGAAGAACAGCATTTGAAAACATTAAAGAGCTCAGAAGCGGATGGAAGGCATTTTGGTATAATACCACGGCAAATATGTTCAAACTTTCCCTTAAAACAGAATATCATCCAGAATCTGTAAATGAAGATTATCTCATAGAAGATGTACTACAAAGAGCCTCTCTTGACCAAAGGATTACCTTAAAAGAATCCAAACTAAATTTTGACTTCCCAAAAATAGCAGCAGCAAAAAAAGGGATCATTAATGTAGAACAGTACAAAGCTATGTTTTTAAAACAAAGTAAGAAAGTAAAACGCAAGCAGAAGCGAATAAAAAAGCAAACAACTCTTAAAAAAGCGCATTAATAATTATTTGGATTAGGATTTTATTTTCTTATTTTTTTTGTGATAGCGTTTAAAGAGTCTTATCTTAGCGATCCGATTTTTCATGAAGATTACATTGGTCAATAAATGTTGTTCAATTTTCGAAAAAAAACGATTAAAAAAACATTTTTTTACTTGTTGAATCAAAAATAGTAATTACATTTGCAGCCGCTTTGAGAGATAAAGAGAAGTTCAAGAAAATTTTGGAGGCAATTTTATAGGTTGTATCGAGTTCGGTTCTCGATTTTTCACAAAAGAGGTCTAGGTATTAACAAGGTGTTTTTACAGTAAAAAATGCAATATTTAAGATTCTAGACTCAGTTCATTGACACAATTGAAATTGACAGCGTAAACAAAGAGTAGAATAACCATTCCACTTTGGAAATTCTTTTGAAGCTCATTCATATATTTTATAAACAATATACGATGAAGAGTTTGATCCTGGCTCAGGATGAACGCTAGCGGCAGGCTTAACACATGCAAGTCGAGGGGTAACAGGGATTGCTTGCAATCTGCTGACGACCGGCGCACGGGTGCGTAACGCGTATAGAACCTACCTTTTACTGGGAGATAGCCTTTAGAAATGAAGATTAATACCCCATAGTATTTTAGATTGGCATCAATTTAAGATTAAAGATTTATTGGTAACAGATGGCTATGCGTCTTATTAGCTAGATGGTAAGGTAACGGCTTACCATGGCAACGATAAGTAGGGGCCCTGAGAGGGGGATCCCCCACACTGGTACTGAGACACGGACCAGACTCCTACGGGAGGCAGCAGTGAGGAATATTGGTCAATGGAGGCAACTCTGAACCAGCCATGCCGCGTGCAGGAAGACTGCCCTATGGGTTGTAAACTGCTTTTATACAGGAAGAAACGGTCTCTCGTGAGGGATTTTGACGGTACTGTAAGAATAAGCACCGGCTAACTCCGTGCCAGCAGCCGCGGTAATACGGAGGGTGCAAGCGTTATCCGGAATCATTGGGTTTAAAGGGTCCGCAGGCGGTCAATTAAGTCAGAGGTGAAATCCCACAGCTTAACTGTGGCACTGCCTTTGATACTGGTTGACTTGAGTTATACGGAAGTAGATAGAATGTGTAGTGTAGCGGTGAAATGCATAGATATTACACAGAATACCGATTGCGAAGGCAGTCTACTACGTATATACTGACGCTCATGGACGAAAGCGTGGGGAGCGAACAGGATTAGATACCCTGGTAGTCCACGCCGTAAACGATGGACACTAGTTGTTGGAAATTTTCAGTGACTAAGCGAAAGTGATAAGTGTCCCACCTGGGGAGTACGATCGCAAGATTGAAACTCAAAGGAATTGACGGGGGCCCGCACAAGCGGTGGAGCATGTGGTTTAATTCGATGATACGCGAGGAACCTTACCAGGGCTTAAATGTATTCTGACAGCTTTAGAGATAGAGTTTTCTTCGGACAGAATACAAGGTGCTGCATGGTTGTCGTCAGCTCGTGCCGTGAGGTGTCAGGTTAAGTCCTATAACGAGCGCAACCCTTGTCGTTAGTTGCCAGCATTTGAAGATGGGGACTCTAGCGAGACTGCCGGTGCAAACCGTGAGGAAGGTGGGGATGACGTCAAATCATCACGGCCCTTACGTCCTGGGCTACACACGTGCTACAATGGTAGGTACAGAGAGCAGCCACTACGCAAGTAGGCGCGAATCTATAAAACCTATCTCAGTTCGGATCGGAGTCTGCAACTCGACTCCGTGAAGCTGGAATCGCTAGTAATCGGATATCAGCCATGATCCGGTGAATACGTTCCCGGGCCTTGTACACACCGCCCGTCAAGCCATGGAAGCTGGGGGTGCCTGAAGTCGGTCACCGCAAGGAGCCGCCTAGGGTAAAACTAGTAACTAGGGCTAAGTCGTAACAAGGTAGCCGTACCGGAAGGTGCGGCTGGAACACCTCCTTTCTAGAGCGACGAAGAGAAATTGAATGATCGAGAGATTGTTTTTGCTTAGCTGTTAATTAAGAAATTGAACTAAATA
>JABSPP010000148.1 GCA_013214275.1 Flavobacteriaceae bacterium | reverse complement strand
ATTAAATTACTACAGGCCGAGTATAAGCCGGAAGAAGATAAATCTTATACTGAATTAAAAGATTATGAAGCTTTAACGCCTGAAGAGCAATGGAATAAAATAAAACCTGCACCTATGGCAGGAGGAAATGTAGCTATAGGGGCTACTATGCCCGCCATGATTCCTCAAAAATATAAGCGACCACAAGAAGTATTTTTTTCTGAATCTGAAAAAAAGAAAAATATTAATGACCATATTAACAAATTAAAATCAAAGTCTCGTACATGGAAGCTGGAGCAAGGCAGGGGATTTTCTGAAGCTGCTAAAGCAGTTGCACGTAAAATAGCAATAACTAAGCAGCAATTAACAAATACTGAAAAAGGTAAACTAACACCGCAAGAGTTAGCCATATTGCCTATTTATTTATCAGGATTAAACCCGACTAAATCAACTGAGGCATGGGGCGACTATGTAGGCGCTGTAGCTGGCACAAGTGTACAAGCTGTTAAAGATGTCCTAGGAAGTTTTGAAGAGACAGGAAATCAATTGTTTTTAGGATTGGCTGGCGTAGATGATCCTGAAGAACTTTATCTAAGATTTAAAAGTAAATTCAAAGACAAGTTTGATATAAACAAGATAGATAAGCTTTCTATGTCTGATAAAGGCGAAATTCGCGATTGGATCACTAAGCAAATTACCGGATTTACGCCAGCGGAAATAGAGCAGTTGCCACCATCGCCACTTAATCAGCAATTCATGATTGAGTCACAACCAAAAATAGATGAGATTATAAAAGACCTTGATATAAAGCTACAAACCGGGAAAGAGTTCCGCGATAAAGAAAGACTAGAAAAACGCATTAGCCAAGCTACAAGAAATCTATACGACTCTTCAGGGTTTAAAGGTTTGACGCTTTCCAGTATTCCTATTGCAGCAGATCTAGCAGGTGCAGCAGCAACAGGTTTAGTAGGAACGGCAGTTGGTGGCCCTACAGGTGGTGCCGCTGGTTTATTTACTTATACTTCTGGTAGAATGTACGGTGATTTAGTTAATGAGATTATAGAAGCTGGAGGAGACCCACAAGAGGCAAGAGCTATTGGCGGTGCTGCTATGATTCCAGTAGCTTTTTTAGAAAGAATACAGGTAAATAAATTAGTTCCTCAAGCAAGCTTTAAAGAGTTTTCAAAGCAGTTTATAAAAGCTATTAAAGATAGAAATCTAAAAGAGTTTGGCAAAGGCGTTGCTTTGAAAAGTGGCGCATTATCGAAAGATTTCATAGATACTTACGCGACTGAAGTTGGTGTAGAGGAATTACAAGAAATTGTATTAACAGCAGCTAAAAAAGCCTCTAGTGAGGCAGACTTTGATGATACTGAGTTAATGAATAACTTAATTAGTACTTTTAAAGAAGCTGCTAAAGGAATGTTTTTAATATCAGCTGCTGGTACAGGTGTAAGAGGTTTAACAGGAGTTAAGAGCGACTTTAACCAAATAAACCAAGCAGAAGCTATTGAAGATACTTTCGCCCCGCTAACAACACAAGAGCAAGATTTAGCAGCACTAGAAAAATTAAGACGTGAAGAGTATGAAGCCGCAGAAGATAAAGAAGCTTACTTAGCAGAGCAAGACTTTACACCAAGAGAGCGTGAATTTATTGGCGTTGCTCAAGATATCAGACAGGAAGAGATACAGCAAAAAGTTGAGCAATTAGATATAAAAGAAGCTCAAGAATTAGAAACGCCTTATACTGGCGTTGAAGCACTTCGAGCAATGACGCAGAGATTTGAACCTTATGCAGATATAAAAGAAGAAGCTGACGGTTTAAGGATTACTACTAAGAAAGGTTTTGATTTTGCGGTAAAATTTAACGGTGATATAGGCGGTGATTTTGGAACTTCTGATCCTAAGTTAGCAACAATAAACCTAAGCGAAAAAAGCGGTCTACCTACATTTAATCATGAGTTTGGCCATATGATCCGCGACATGGGCGGTATTACTGATAAAGAATGGAAGTCAGTAGTTAAGATAGCTCGTGAATCATTAGGCGCTGAAGAAGTCATAAAAATAATAGCCAAGAATAAAGAAGGCTATGAAGCGCGGGGAATTAAATTTACTGAAGATATTAAGAATCATGAAATCTTTGCAAATGCTTTAGAAGAATGGACGCTTACTGGTGATGTTCCGGTTGATGCTCGCGGTACTTTGCAGAAGTTTTTAGACTTTATAAAAGACATGCTAGCTCAATATATTGGTGGTTCTCAAAGTGGTCAAAAAGTTATATCAGATATTCAATCCGGTAAAATACTTGAGAGAAAGCCAATAGGACGCAGTAAGCAGAAGATGCAGCGCGCGGCTAAAAGAAGAGAAGAAGCGCAAGCAGCTTTAGAAAAATTAGAGCAGATTGATTTAGTAGATGATACAGATAAAAAGTTCTCTATAGCCCCGCGCACTGACTCCAAAGCTTTTAAGGATTGGTCAGGCAATGGTGAGATAATTGAAGGCTATGAAATATACGACCACGACTTTAAGGCTAATGAGCCAGTAGTTATGAAATTATATCATGGCACTACTCATGCAGATAAATTATTTGAGTTTAAGGGTGAAGAATTAGGTAACAAAGAAGGTCACTTTGGGGCGATTAATTACTTTACTAATATGGAGTATGACGCAGAGCAAAATTATTTAACTGAGGGGCCGGACTTAACACAAAGAATCGAGCGAAGAGCTGAACAGCTAGAAAATGAAGACATGGAAGAGGGTGAGGCAAGAAAGCAAGCTGAATCTGAGTTAAAAGGCACTTCACCAGAAGTCCTTGAGTTATATGTTCGTGTAGATAATCCCATTGTTATTGGTGGAGATAAAGAAACCTATGTAGAGATTTTAGGTGAGGAAGACTTAAGTGATTTTATAGATGAAGCTAGAGAGCAATTAGCTGAAGATCAAGGTGTTGATGAATCAGAGCTTGAAGATTACGAGGTTGAAGAAGCAGCAAGGGATATGTACTTTGAAAATGGCTACGATATAGAGCAAGAAACACCAATGATGAATGCTATTGAGTCTGTGTCGAATGAATACGATTTTGATCCGAATGAAGTATTTGAAGCGATTCAAGATTTTTATGAAGGTGCTAAATCTGGCGATATTGACGCAGCTTTTAGGAATGCTCAAATATGGATAGAAGACCCTGAAACGGGCAATTTAATTAATTCACATGTTATATCTCAGGTTTATAAAGAACTGGGATATGACGCTATCATCTTACATGATGCCGATCAGCAATTCTCTACTATGGATATGCCTTCCAATACCACGCATGTTCATATTTTTGATAAAGATAATGCTAAAATCAAATCAGCCACAGAAAACGTAGGCACCTACGATCCAGCCAACCCAGATATAAGATATTCCCTTTCCCCAAGATCAGAACGCGACGCAGTAACAGTCCTAGCAAATGCCATTGTTACCGGAAAAGCTAAGACACTAGCACAGCGAGAGCAAATACTCAAATCTTATAAAATCCCATTAGAGAATCAAGCGTCTATAAAAGAACGTGCATTTGATATAGCAGAGCAAGTACAAAGCGAAATAGACTCGCTTGAGAATACGCAGACTATACGCAATGCTATCCGTAAAGCTGAAATTAAACAGTTCTATGATGCTGAAAGAAAAGCTATTCTTGAAAAAGGTATAGAGCAAGGCGAATTGCTTGAGATGGCAAGAGCTAGACTAAAAGAAGACCGCAAGAAGCTTAAAGAAGCGACTAAGCAACAGCAAGAACCATTGCCAAAAATGGACGAAAGAGTCAGGTCTATAAATGATGAAATGGCTATGCTAAAAGTAGTAGATGATATAGTCAATGATACACGTAAAAAAGTATTCCCTAAAAAAGAACCTAAGAACTGGCAACGTGATCCAAGAATATTAGGTACTATTCGTGAATCTGTTAAATCTGCTGGTAATTATTTATTAAAGAATGTTGCACCGGGAGCAGATAAACAAAAGCTTAAACAGCAAATCAAAGAGCTGTCAGATAAAGCTACATACAGAGGCTTGAGAAGTGCTTCAGAAAAAGTACTTAATAATATTCTTGATAAAGCTTCTAAGACTACAAGAAAAGAAGTTCAAAAGAAATTAAAAAGCACTCTTAAAAATTATAGTTCAGAGCCACCAGCTAGAGTTGAAGCCAGAAAAAGAACTATGGAAGGTCAAAGACATTGGTTCTTATATCACGGCAACAAAGCCCTTAAGATGGGTAAGGAAGAATTTCAGCGAGAAATGAAAGCCGCAGAATTAGAAATGACAGAGCATATTGATTCTGATAATCCTATGGCTGATGATTTCTTTTTAGATGCTGAGATTAAATACAGAGCTTATATGACTTTTGGTGGGCTTGGTAAAAAAGATGCTAGTATTCCTGATATAGTATCAGCTCAAGAGTACGCAGAAAAAGTAATTGCAGATGGCAAGGCTTTTGTCGAGAAACTACAAGAAGCTCACAATGAAAAGTATGCAGAAACTACACAGGCTATAATTGACGCAGTATTAGCAGCTAAACCATATGTCAAAAAAGTTGACGATCCAAGCAAGATAAGCGAATTGTTTGACTTCTTCAAAACAATGAATGTAAGAGAGCAATTAGAATCTATTACAGAGTATGGATCTGACCAAGAAAAAAGCTTACTGAAAAAAATATTAGATTTTAATGGCACTTCTAAACTTAAGAAGAAAACACGCATACTTGAAATGAATCGCAAGTTAGAGAAAATAGCTCAAGATTTAGGCATAAAAAATATAGAAACATACTCTCTTGATAGAAGTAAGCTTGAAAAGAAGTTTCGCAAGTACTCTCATGAAGGCCGAACAGATATGAGCCGCGCTAATCTCATGCAGTTATATATGACTTTTAGGCAACCAGATGTTATAGAAATGGCTGCTAGGGTTAATAATGATGGCGAGTTAATTAATCCAGATTTATACAAACGTCTTCAACAGATGCCGGAAATAAGAAAGGAATTAACAGATCAAGAAATGCGTTTAGCTGATGCTATGGGTGATTTAATATCTGAGATG
>JABSPP010000147.1 GCA_013214275.1 Flavobacteriaceae bacterium | reverse complement strand
CCCAAACTGGTTTTTTGCAATTTTCTTTTGAATTTTTCTAGCCTCTTCCTCATCAAACTGTTCTTGGGCTCTTTCCACAAGAGAAACCACATCTCCCAAACCCAAAATACGATCTGCCATACGATCTGGATAGAAGACATCAATGGCATCCATCTTTTCACCTGTACCAATAAACTTAATGGGCTTGTTAACTACAGATTTTATCGATAGGGCTGCTCCACCTCGAGTGTCACCATCTAATTTTGTGAGGATGACCCCTTCAAAGTTGAGGACATCGTTAAAGGCTTTTGCTGTATTTACTGCATCTTGACCTGTCATGGAATCCACGACAAAGAGAGTTTCATGCGGGTTGACTGCTTTGTGAATATTCGAAATCTCCGTCATCATTGTTTCATCTACAGCCAGACGACCTGCGGTATCAATAATCACTACATTTTTACCACTGGTTTTTGCATACTTGATAGCATTTTGAGAAATTTCTACAGGATATTGATTCCCTTCTTCAGCATATACTTCTACTCCTATTTGCTCTCCTACAACTTGTAATTGATTGATGGCAGCAGGTCTATACACATCGCAACCAACCAAGAGTACATGCTTAGTTTTTTTATTTTTTAAGTATTTGGCTAGTTTTCCAGAGAACGTGGTTTTTCCAGAGCCCTGCAAACCAGACATTAGAATTACTGTTGGACTCCCACCTAGGTGGATACCCACGGCATCACCTCCCATTAAATCTGTTAACTCGTCCTTTACGAGTTTGACCATCAATTGACCAGGGTTTAGGGTGGTTAATACATTCTGACCTATTGCTTTTTGCTGTACTTTTTTGGTGAACTCCTTGGCAATTTTAAAATTGACATCGGCATCTAACAATGCTCTGCGAACCTCTTTTAATGTTTCAGCAACATTAACCTCAGTAATTCTACCATGTCCTTTAAGAGTATGGAGGGCTTTATCTAGTTTTTCACTTAAATTATTAAACATGCGATTTTATAACTTTTACGAAGTTACAAATATAGAGAATACCCCTGTTTTACTCAAGGAAAAGAGGGGTATTCTAAAGAATTTTCGCACAGATGATTTGATAGCTTCTTTAGGATTCTTCTTTTGTATTGCTCATAAAAATTACTAATCTTAGAGGTATAAAATCCAATATATTCTTAGTCCATTATCTTTTTATTCGTCAATTTTAGTATTTTAGAAGATGAAAATACATACAATTCGTAGACAAAACGTGTTGTTCACAATCTAACCCAGCGATGAATGTTTTGGAATAGAAAGAAAAAATTACCAATTTCCGAAGAAGATAAAATTTGGATTGATGAAGATTTAAATTGGATAAAAAATGAATTTGGACGGGATCATTTTATGGAGATTCGAACGGTAACACCCACCAAGAATTTTTACGAACGAGCCTTTGATGGAACATTCAATGATGCGGAATTCATTCTTGAGCGAACAAAGGAATTGATGAATATCCAGAATGTAGGTATGAGGTTGGAATTTTTTACGGATTCTCCAGTTAAAATGGCAGATGGGACAATGTTAACAATGCCAGCCGATATCAATGACCGTTGGGAAAGTGTGAGCGGAACTTATGAGAATACAGAAGATAGAACCATCATTTCAATCGAGACGGGGCAATTAAAAAATCCGATTTCATTAATAGCTACAATTTCTCACGAGTTGGCTCACCATATACTACTTGGAGAAAATAGAATTGAAGAAAACGACGAGCTTCTTACTGACTTAACAGCGATCACTTATGGATTTGGAATTTTTATTGGGAATTCTAGATTTAATTTTTCATCGTACAATACAAATGGTGGATATGGTTGGGAGCCCAGCAGCCAAGGCTATCTACCTGAACAGATCATTGCCTATCATGGCCTGGCTATCTAAAGAAAGAAACGAAAGAACAGATTACAATCAATTTTTGAAAAAATCAATAAAAAAGTATTTTGACCAGAGTTATGAATGGTTACTAGAAAATGAAAATTAAAGATAATGACATGAGTTCTTTCGGTGACCATAGCTGTAAGTACCTGTCTCAGGGAAGGATAAACCATAAGATAAAAACCATCCGAAACAGGATGGTTTTTATCTTAGGAATGTATCTAATGCTCTAATGTCAGCAGTATAGCTTTCATATTGGAGTATCAGAAACAATACCCATTTTCTGCTTTTAGTTTCTCGGCAATGATATTTTTAAGGGCAACCACATTTGGGTAGTTGGTATATTTAGTAAAGCGTTTGAGTCCCATTAACATCATGCGCTGTTCATCACCCTCAGCAAAAGAAATAATTCCTTCTTTTCCCTTTTTGCTAACGATATCTACTGCATTATACAGATATAGTTTTGCCATGGCAATCTGACCTTCTTGAGCCTCTTCTCCAAAACGCTTTGCATTTTTCTCAGCCCGCAGCAATGTAGATTCAGCCATATATATTTCGATTAAAATATCGGCTGCAGCCATCAATAATTGCTGGTGCTTGTCTAGTGCTGGACCAAATTTCTGAACTGCAGAACCTGCTACCATCAAGAATACTTTTTTTAACTTTTTAATGATTTCTTTCTCCTCAGCAAATAATTCAGAGTAATCTGGAGTGTCAAAAGATGGAATACCAATCAGTTCATCGGCAACAGCCATGGCAGGATTGAGTAAATCCACATGCCCTTTCATGGCTTTTTTGACCAACATCCCCACAGATAACATTCTGTTAATTTCGTTCGTTCCTTCATAGATACGTGCGATACGCGCATCTCTCCATGCCGCTTCCATAGGTGTCTCCTCAGAGAATCCCATTCCACCAAAGATTTGTATTCCCTCATCAGAGCAATTTTGAACATCTTCAGAAACAGCCACTTTTAAGATAGAACACTCAATGGCGTACTCTTCAACACCTTTGAGTTCGGCTTCCTGGTGAGAATTGCCATCGGCAATTCTCATAGCAATACGATCTTCAATATCTTTGGCTGCTCTATAACTGGCAGATTCACTAGCATAACAGCTCGTTGCCATTTCGGCAATTTTGGCTTTGATGGCACCAAAATCAGCAATAGCTGTTTTAAACTGCTTACGTTCAGTAGCATATCTTACTGAATAATCAATCACTCTTCTTTGTGAGTCTATACATGCAGCAGCCAATTTAATACGACCCACATTCAGAGCATTCATAGCGATTTTAAATCCACCACCACGAACAGATAGCATATTTTCCACAGGCACTACAGTATCATTAAAAAATACCTGCCGTGTAGAGGAAGCGCGAATTCCCAATTTGTGCTCTTCTTCACCCATGGTAATTCCGTTGTTTGGATCGTTTTCAATGATAAATCCTGTAATATTTTTATCATCTTCAATGCGAGCAAAGACAATCAACAAATCGCAGAAACCCGCATTGGAGATCCACATTTTTTGTCCGTTAATTTTATAGGCTTTCCCGTCTGCTGTTAGCTCGGCAGTTGTTTTTCCAGAATTAGCATCAGAGCCTGCGGTGGGCTCAGTCAGACAGTAAGCCCCCATCCATTCGCCTGATGCCAATTTTGGAACATATTTTCTCTTTTGCTCTTCATTTCCATATAAGGTAATTGGCATGGTTCCAATTCCTGTATGTGCTCCAAAAGCAGTGCTAAAAGAACCTGTACCACTAGAAATATATTCACAAACCAACATGGTAGAGACAAAACCCATTCCTAGACCTCCATATTCCTCTGGGACTGCAACACCTAAGAAACCGAGATCACCCGCTTTTTTCATGCACTGTTCTGTGAGTGCATAGTCTTTCTTCTCAAAACGATCCTTGTATGGTATGATCTCACGATCGTTAAATTCTTTCACTGCATCACGCATCATTTGTTGCTCCTCAGTAAAATCCTCAGGCGTAAAGATGTCCTCGCAATCTGATTCTTTAACCAAGAACTGTCCGCCTCTTAAAATGTCTTTTTTTTCTAGTGTTTCCATTTTTCTTTAAGATTTTAGCATTGAGTAATGGGATTGTAATCTATTGAAATACATCATTTATTTTTTGTATTTCAGCACAAAACTCAATTGCTGGTTGTATGTAT
The DNA here is from genome assembly GCA_013214275.1 of Flavobacteriaceae bacterium. Taxonomy (GTDB): domain Bacteria; phylum Bacteroidota; class Bacteroidia; order Flavobacteriales; family Flavobacteriaceae; genus Polaribacter. Next base: position 1,030 of record JABSPP010000147.1, on the reverse strand, counting down.
TTTATTGTAGTTACTTGTGTTTATTTTTATCAATCTTGATAGCCTAGTATCCAAACCATCAGCAGACCTATTTGCAATAGTTAAAGAGTATCTAAACTCCTTTAGAGAATCTCTGTCTATTCTCATAGCAATATCAGAGGGAAAAGAGAAAGCTCTTGGTTTGGTTTGAGATAAAGAACTACGCTTTGTCGTACTTTGCAATTCAGAAACAAGAAGGTCACTGTCGTTTGCTGGTTCAATAGATCTTTGCCATCTTTTTAACTCCTCTATACTATGCATCTTATTACTCACTATTAGTTCAGAAACTCAAAGATCCCTGCTGCTCCTTGGCCGGTTCCTACACACATGGTAACCATACCGTATTTATTTTTCATATCTCGCTTACGCATTTCATCAAATAGCTGAACAGACAGCTTGGCACCTGTACATCCTAGAGGATGTCCTAGGGCAATAGCTCCACCATTTACATTAATGATTTCAGGGTTTAAATCCAGTTCTCTGACAACAGCCAAAGACTGAGAGGCAAAGGCCTCATTTAATTCGATTAGGTCAATATCACTCTGCTTTAATCCTGCCTGTTTTAGTGCTTTAGGTACTGCAGCAACAGGGCCGATACCCATAATTTTTGGAGGAACACCTGCCGCGGCATAGCTCACCATCCGTGCGATGGGCGCTAATTGTAGCTCTTTTACCATTTCTTCACTCATCACCATAACAAAAGCAGCTCCATCACTCGTCTGAGAGGAATTTCCTGCTGTTACCGAGCCATTCGCTGCAAAAACTGGACGTAGTTTTGCCAAGGCTTCTTTGCTTGTTCCTCGCCTTGGTCCTTCATCTTTATGAATAGTAAACTTGCGAGTCGCTTTTTTACCACTTCCATCCAGATATGTTTCTTCTACTTCTATAGGAGCAATCTGATCTTGAAACCGATCTTCATCCAACGCTTTTAAAGCTTTTGTATGAGAATGAAAAGCAAATTCATCCTGATCTTCACGAGATACACGGTATTTTTCTGCTACTGCCTCTGCGG
>JABSPP010000146.1 GCA_013214275.1 Flavobacteriaceae bacterium | reverse complement strand
AAGCGTTCTGGCAATTGTTTTCATCCATAAAAAATACTCCAGATAGAGCGTAAATAAGAAGTAAATTAATCCAAAAGAACTGAAGAGAATAAGCCCTTTGATTAATTCATTCAAATAATATTTTCTGTAAAAGCCTTCTAGCTTACTTTGGATGTTTTTGAAACTACTCATTAACCTGTAAAAATAATACTTTTCTAGGTGATATGTTCCAGATTTATGTTAAAGCTAGGGTAATTCTTTATCTAACTTGGATTCTCTTATAAAGATTTTTTATCTAGCTTTAGAAAAGTATCTTTGCCATATAATTTTTCTGAATGAATTCAACTGTTCGTGTTCGTTTCGCTCCTAGCCCAACGGGTCCTTTACATATTGGTGGTGTCAGGACAGCATTATATAATTACTTATTTGCAAAGAAGCATTCAGGAACTTTTATTCTTCGAATAGAAGATACAGATCAAAAACGTTATGTTCCCAATGCTGAGCAGTATATTGTTGATGCATTAGACTGGTGTGGTATTCCTTTTGATGAAGGACCAAAAGGGGCTAAAAGCAAAGGAAGTTTTGGTCCTTACAGACAGTCAGAACGAAAGCACCTGTACAGAAAATATGCTGATATACTGATCGATAAAGGCTGGGCATACTTCGCTTTTGATACTCCAGAACAACTTAGCTTACACAGAAAGAAGAATGAGGAAAACGGAGAAACATTCATCTACAATTGGCATAATAGAAAGGCTGGTGAACTGATGAATTCATTAGTTCTTTCAAAGGAAGAAGTTCAAGAGAAGATAAATGCAGGACAAGACTATGTGATTCGTTTTAAATCTCCAAAAGATGAGATCTTAACGTTAAACGATGAGATCCGTGGAACAATTAAAATTGATACAAATACACTAGATGATAAGGTAATTTTTAAATCGGATGGGATGCCTACTTATCATCTGGCAAACGTTGTGGATGATCATTTAATGGAGATCAGTCATGTAATTCGAGGAGAAGAATGGCTTCCTTCTCTTTCTCTTCATGTACTACTTTACAAAGCTTTTGAATGGGAGGTCCCTCTTTTTGCGCACCTTCCCCTAATTTTAAAACCCACTGGGAAAGGGAAATTGAGCAAACGCGATGGGGATCAACTAGGTTTTCCCGTGTTTCCACTATCGTATTTTGATGAAAAAACACGTGATGTTTCTCGTGGATATCGAGAGGAAGGTTATTTTTCTGACGCATTTATTAATATGCTATCCTTGTTGGGTTGGAACCCAGGAACAACTCAAGAAATTTTTTCTTTGAACGAATTAATTGAGGTTTTTGACTTGTCTAGAGTTAGTAAGTCTGGAGCAAAATTTAATCTAGAAAAAACCCGCTGGTTTAATCAACAATACCTTCAACAGAAAGACAATTCTTTGTTGGCTGAATCTCTTCTACTTTTTTTATCAAAAAAAAATATCTATCCAAAAAAAAAATATGTTGAAAAGGTCATTTCTTTAATCAAAGAAAGAGCTTTTTTTATATCTGACTTTTGGGTAATTGGAGCCTTCTTTTTTGAAGCCCCTAGATCTTTTGATCAAAAGGCATCTAGAAAAAAATGGAAAGAAAATACAGGGATCATTATGAATGATCTGGCTCATATTATTTTATCTATAAACAATTTTATTTCCAGTAATATAGAGTCCAAAGTGAAGGCTTGGATTACGGAACAAAATATGGGGTTTGGTAGTGTAATGCAACCTCTTCGTCTCAGTTTAGTGGGTGCTCTTCACGGACCTCATTTGTTTGACATTATTGAAATGATTGGAAAAGAGGAAACGATTAACCGAATTCAACATGCAATAAAAGAACTATCATGAAACACTTATTATTAGTCATTTTCGTTATATTATCGCTAGCTGCAGAAGCACAATTTATGAATAGAAGGCAACGCGTTGTTGATAGAAACCCAATAGCAACTCAGCCAACAAAACTTCCTGAATTCAATATAGAAAGAGCAATAGGTCTTACCATTTATGATGTGGATCAGGTCTTAAAAAAGATAAATGTTAAGCCTTCATCAGAGAACTATAAAAAAGTCATCACTATACTCAATAAATTTAACAGAGAACAAAGGGAACTCTCAAGAATTCATGGGTTTTCTTTTTCACAAGCCAAACAAAAAGTGGAAAATGCACAAAAAGAGGTGTTAAAAAGCAGAGATTACAGTGTTTTACAGGCCGTTTACAAAGAAATAGGGGAAAATTTTGCACCCATTTCTGATATGATCAAAGAGAAAGAAAAATCACTGGATGACTCTTTAAAAAATGTACTTTCTGATAAAGAGTTCAAAAAGTGGAAGAAGTTAAAAGTAAAGATCAAACAAAGAAAATAATTTTTTTAGCTACATCGTGAGACATACGAAAGCTGCTGTTTTGTAACTTTTTTCTTTTTCTGCGTCTTGTTTGTGGTGTTTTATTCTAGTACCTTTAACAAAAATTATCATTAATCTTAAAAAAACAACGTTATGATTCATATTGCCTTTTATGTCATCGGTGGAGTTATCCTTATTTTTTTAGCCTCTTTCTTTATAGTTAAACAACAAACTGCTGCCATCATTGAAACCTTCGGTAAATTTAGTAGTATCCGCCAATCTGGGCCTCAGTTAAAAATTCCTGTTGTACAGCGTATTGCAGGGCGATTGAGTTTAAAAATTCAACAATTAGATGTTATCGTAGAAACAAAAACTTTAGATGACGTATTTGTGAAACTCAAAGTGTCTGTCCAATTTAAAGTCATCAAGGATAAAGTATATGATGCTTTTTACAAACTAGATTATCCTCACGATCAAATTACGTCTTATGTTTTTGACGTTGTTCGAGCGGAAGTTCCAAAAATGAAATTGGATGACGTTTTTGTTAAAAAAGATGATATTGCCATTGCTGTAAAATCTGAATTAAACGATGCTATGGTAGAGTATGGGTACGATATTATAAAAACGCTAGTAACTGATATTGATCCTGACTCACAAGTTAAAGCAGCAATGAACCGAATTAACGCTGCAGAGCGTGAAAAAATTGCTGCTCAATTTGAAGGAGATGCTCAACGCATCTTAATTGTTGAAAAAGCTAAAGCAGAGGCAGAGAGTAAACGTTTACAAGGTCAGGGTATAGCAGATCAAAGAAGAGAGATTGCTCGTGGTTTAGAAGAATCCGTAGAAGTTTTAAACAAAGTTGGTATCAACTCTCAGGAAGCCTCTGCTCTTATTGTTGTAACACAACATTATGATACACTGCAGTCTATTGGTGAGGAGACCAACAGTAATTTAATTTTACTTCCTAACTCTCCGCAAGCTGGCAGCGACATGTTAAATAATATGGTAGCTAGCTTTACGGCAAGCAATCAGATTGGAGAAGCAATGAAAAAAGCTAAAAAGAAGAAAGATGAATAGAATTACATTATCTACAACTAATGTTATTGAGGGCAAACCAGCCAAAAATTATTTGGGTATTGTCTCTGGAGAAACTATTATCAGTGCAAATATTTTCAAGGATTTATTTGCGAGCATCAGAGATATTGTTGGTGGAAGATCAGGGTCTTACGAAAAAGTACTCAGAGAAGCAAAAGATACTGCTTTAAAAGAGATGGAAGAAGCTGCGATTCGTTTGGGGGCGGATGCAGTTGTTGGCATTGATCTTGATTATGAGACAGTAGGCGCTAACGGTGGAATGTTGATGGTTACTGCTTCTGGTACAGCAATTAAATTTTAAAAAACAATAAAAAACCTCGATTATAAGTCGAGGTTTTTTTATTTTTTTTCTTCAGAATCTTCTTTGGATGCATTTTTAAACTCCTTTATTCCGCTTCCTAATCCTCGCATTAACTCCGGAATCTTTCTTCCTCCGAAGAGTAATAAAATCACTACTACTATTATTATAATCTGAGGTCCACTAACTATTCCTAAAAATATATTTAATGTTGTCATTAAAATTAATTTTACTTAACAAATATACAAAAACCCGTGAAATAGAGAATTGAAAAGAATCCCATAATTTATAGAGTCAAATTACCTATTTGCTTTCGCTAAAATTCTGTTAGATTAATCAACCTTTTTAATAATTCCTCCTGCGGTTTTCTTGTCTTTGATAACTTCAGGGTTTCCTTTGTAAAAAATGGAGCCGCCGAAACTTACTTTTGCGTAAAGTGTTTTTACAATTGCAACTTCTGCTTTTGCTCCTGAGCCTGCTCTTATTGATGCTTTGTCCGTAGTATTTAAACCATACCCGTGATAAATACCATATAAGTTTACGTCAATATCCTGATTCTTCGCACTGCCTTCCAGCTTTATGATACCACCAGAAGAAGCTTTTACTCTTAAATGTCTTGTCTTAACTTCAAGATTTATAAAAGCTCCCTCTTGTGAATTTACCACTAATTGTGTCTGATTAATATTTCTTCCTATGATTACAGCTCCCTCATTTGCATCAATCACTTTAACTTCTTTATTGTAATAAAGTTTAGCATGGACCTTTCCGTCTGCATAAAGGTCTGGAAATTTTAGTGTAATTTTTAAAGTTCCATTATTGTTCTTCACTTTTACTTTTTCTGCTTTTTCTCCAATAATTTCAATTTTTTGCTCATCAGACTGAATCAATTCTAATTCAATTCCATTATATACTTTTAGCTTGTCAAAGTCTCCGAGTTGTTTGGTGATAGTAGCCTGAGAAAACATCAAATTACATCCAAGAATTGCAATCAGAAGTAATATTTTTTTCATATAAAGTATTTTTTTAGTTAGGGGACTATACTAGTTGTATAGATATAAAGAGAAAATTACTTTTTTATTGTGGCATAATCTTTATTCCTTCATCGACAAACAACTAATCTAAGAGAAATAAACATCCTAAAACAGAGAAAATTGCTCCAAATAAGACAGTGATGAAAATGTAATTTCCAAGTTTTGCTTGTTTTGCCTGTTCTTCTAGTGATAATTGATTGAAAATAACAATGTTTTTATCATACTTCTTTCTTCTTCCAATAGTAAATCGAACAATAATAAATATGATTAATAAAGTGACAAGACCTAAGACTTTACCGTTTAATCGATTTGATCCTATAGAGAATGTAGTTTCTATAAATCGATC
>JABSPP010000145.1 GCA_013214275.1 Flavobacteriaceae bacterium | reverse complement strand
TTGTGTTTTCCCTTGAGTGTTAGTTCAGAAATACTCATACTAAATTCTTCTTTGTTTAACTTTATAATGATTTTACCGTCTCTTAAAAAAGCACCAAATGCTTTCTTTTTTTCAATAGAAAAAGGCACCAATGTTGCGTTAATATGGTGTGTTTTTAACCCTTCCTTTATTGCAATATCATCGGCATCGTAGATAAGGAAATCTTCCTTACCTAGCCGTTGGGTGATTTTAAATTTTGAAGCAACATAGTTCTTGAAGTTGTTGCCGTATCGATCTAAATGATCTTCAGTTATGTTGGTAATAATGGCAATATGAGGTTTAAACTCATACACTCCATCTAGCTGAAAACTACTAATTTCCAGTATGTAATATGGCCTGTCGTTTTGAGCGACTTGCTGCGCAAAACTACGACCTATATTTCCTGCCAATCCAGCTTTGAGCCCTCCATTTGTCACTAGATGGTGGGCTAGCATTGCTGTAGTAGTTTTACCATTAGACCCTGTGATCCCTACTAAAATAGCCTTGGTGTGCCTCGACGCAAATTCAATTTCAGAAATAATCGGAATTTTTGCCTCAGTAACCTTTTGCACCAGCGGCACTGTTTCTGGAATTCCTGGACTTTTCATGACCAGATCAGCAGTTAAAATCAACGATTCTGTGTGCTGCTCTTCTTCAAAATTTATCTCGTGATGTAAAAGAACTTTCCTATATTTTTCTTGGATTTTATGTTTGTCAGAAACAAAAACTTCAAATCCTTTTTTTTTTCCTAAAACAGCAGTTCCAACTCCACTTTCTCCAGCTCCTAAAATGACCAGCTTTTTCATTTATCTCAATTTCAAGGTCACTATGGTAAACACTGCCAGAAGAATTCCCACGATCCAAAATCGAACTACGATCTTGCTCTCGTGATACCCCATTTTTTGATAGTGATGATGTAAGGGGGACATTTTAAAAATACGTCGGCCTTCTCCAAATTTCTTCTTTGTGTATTTAAAATAGGAGACCTGTAGCATCACTGACAGGTTTTCAACAACAAAGATGCCTGCTAAAATGGGTAGCAACAATTCTTTTCGAATGGCTATAGCAATTACTGCGATAATTCCACCTATTGTTAAACTCCCAGTGTCACCCATAAAAATCTGAGCAGGGTAGGTATTGTACCACAGAAATCCAATCAAAGCTCCTGCAAATGCTAAAATGTAAACGGTCATTTCTCCTGAATTGGGGATGTACATTACATCTAAGTAGTCTGAGAAAATAATATTTCCAGAAATCCATGTAAATAATGCCAAGACAATCACTATAATCGCAGAAGTTCCAGTCGCTAATCCATCTATTCCGTCTGTTAAATTAGCTCCGTTGGAAACTCCTGTAATAATAAAAGTGGTAATGAAGATAAAGACAATCCATCCATATTTTTCATATCCGTCACCTAAAAAACTTAAAAAACTAGCATAATCTAATTCGTTATTTTTCATGAATGGCACTGTAGTCTTTGTTGATTTGTGTGCATCTCCAAAAATCTTTTTAACTCCATTTTGCAGAACTACTTGTTGATTTTTTGGTAACTGCTCTTTGATGGTCACTCCATTGTGAAAGTAAAGAATAGATCCTACGATCAATCCAAGTCCTACCTGACCTAGAATTTTAAATTTACCTTTCAGTCCTTTTTTGTCTTTTTTAAAGACTTTGATATAATCGTCTAAAAACCCTATTAATCCCATCCATACGGTGGTTATCAAAAGTATAATGATATAGATATTGTCTAATTTTGTTAATAATATCACAGGAATTAGTGTTGAGAAAATAATTATAATCCCTCCCATAGTTGGTGTTCCTGCTTTTTGGTTCTGACCTTCTAAACCGAGATCGCGAATGGTTTCACCTACTTGCTGCTTCTTTAAAAATTGGATGATTTTCTTCCCATAAATAGAAGACACTAACAATCCTACTATAAAGGCTGCTGCACCTCTAAAGGTGATGTATTGAAATAATCCAGCACCTGGGAGATTGAATTGAGATTCTAAATATTGGAATAGATAGTAGAGCATGTTATTTTTTTAAGCGTTCAAAGCATTGGGTCACTTCTTCGAGATCATCAAAATGAAACCGCTTGCCATTTATCTCCTGATAGGTTTCGTGTCCTTTTCCCGCGATAAGAAGGATGTCTCCACTTTCTGATAGTGTGCAGGCTGTTTTAATGGCTTGTCTTCTATCTGAAATAGTGATGGTTTTTTTATAATTCTCTGGAGAAACACCGGCTTCCATTTGCTCTAGTATTGTTAGAGGATCTTCAGTTCTTGGATTATCTGAGGTAAAGATGACTTGATTGCTCAACTGCGAAGCAATATGTGCCATTTTAGGTCGCTTGGTTCTGTCCCGATCACCACCGCATCCAACTACTGTGATGAGTTTTTCATTATCGGTCCTGATGTCATTGATGGTCTCCAACACATTCTTCAGAGCATCAGGGGTGTGTGCATAGTCTACGATGGCGGTTATCCCTTTCTCAGATAGCATGTGTTGAAACCTACCACTCACACTTTCTAATTCACTGAGTATCGTTAGAACATTGAATTGATCCAAGCCTAACTCATTGGAAATACCCATAATAGCAAGTATATTGTAAACATTAAAAGTTCCTATTAATTTGGTCCAAACCTCAGTTTCTTGAATTGAAAGTAAGGTTCCTGAAAAGCGCTTTTCTATAATTTTTGCTCTGTAATCTGCCAAGGTTCTTAATGCATAGGTTCGCTTTTTGGCCCGAGTATTTTGCACCATGATATTTCCGTTCTTATCATCGATATTGGTAATTACAAATGCTTTCTTCTGCAGAGAATCAAAGAATGATTTTTTCACATCTCTATACTCTACAAACGTTTTATGGTAGTCTAGATGATCGTGAGATAGATTGGTGAATACTCCTCCTGTAAACTCTAATCCTTCAGTTCTTTTTTGATGAATTCCATGTGAACTCACTTCCATAAAACAATACATTACCCCAGACTCTACCATTTCGTACAAATATTTGTTGATAGTTACTGCATCTGGAGTTGTATGTGTGGTGATGTACTCTTTTTGGTGGATCAAAATCTTTACTGTAGATAGCAGCCCTGTTTTGTAGCCTGCTTTGCAAAAGAGTTGATGTGATAGTGATGCAATGGTTGTTTTACCATTGGTTCCTGTTATTCCTATGAGCTTTAATTTTGAAGAAGGATTATCATAGAAATTAGATGCAACAATGGCCAATGCCTGATTTGAATCTCTAACCTGTACAAAGGTAATTCCCTCTACTTTTTCTACTGGTAAGTCTTCACAGATAATCCCTGAAGCGCCTTGTTGAATTGCTTTACTAATAAACTGATGTCCGTCTAGGGTAACTCCTTTTTGAGCAACAAACAAATCGTCTTTTCCTACTTTTCTAGAATCAAAGATAACTTGAGAAATATTCGTATTGGTACTTCCGTAGACTGCTTCTATGGGTACTTTATACAATATGTCTTTTAATTTCTTCAATTAAGATAAGTTTAAAATAATCGTTGCTCCTTTTGTGATTGGGATTCCTTTTTTTATCGACTGTTTTTTTACTTTTCCCATGCCTTTTAGAATAACCTTTAAACCAATATTTTCCAATAAGGAAACGGCATCCATCGCTGGCATTCCTTTTACATCTGGCATCCTTTTAACATCAACAGATTTAATCCTTTCTGCATAAGTATCTTTTATCATCTGTGGATCAAATTGCTCTTTTACTTCTGCCTTTTCCACTGGTGTGCTGATGTAAATTTTTTCGGCAATTTCTCTAAATACTGGTGCGGCAACGACAGCTCCGTAATATCCTTTTTTCTTCAGAGGTTCATGAATTACTACAATACAGGAATACTTCGGTTCATCTGCTGGGAAAAACCCTGCAAATGAAGCCACATATTTTTTACTAGAATATCCTATAGGAATCGTATCCCCATCGGGAGTAACTGTTTTTTTATCAATGTATTTTTTTGCAGTCCCTGTTTTTCCCGCCATAGAAAAGTATGGAGAGTAGATATTATCTGCCGTTCCTTTGACAACTACATTCTCCATCATTTTTTTCATTTGCTTAATCGTCTCAGGAGAGGCAATCTTTGGGTTTACAATTTCTTTACCAAAGGTTTGTTTTACTCGATTTTCCTTTCTCAGCTCTTTGATAAATCTTGGCTTTACCAACTCACCATTATTGGCTACAGCATTATACAGCATTAGTGTGTGTAGAGGCGTGACGGCAACCCCATATCCCCATGACATCCACTCTAGACTTATCTTATTCCACTCTCTAGAATTAGGGTGGGGAATAGAAGGCTTACCCTCGCCTAAGATGGGTAATCCAATGCTGTCTGTAAGCCCAAAATTCTCGAGGTGTCTGATAAATTTTTCTGGTTGATCATCGTAGTGTTTACGAATTAATTTTACGATGCCTACATTAGAAGAAACCTCAAAAACTCGTGCGGCAGATATTTCTCCATATCCTCCCCTTTCTGAGTCTTCTACTTTTTTTCCATGAATATATAAACGCCCTTCCCCAGTATCTACAACAGTAGCTGTATCTATGACCCTGTCCTCAAGAGCAGCCATTAAACTGGCTAATTTAAATGTAGATCCTGGCTCATGTGATTCCCAAACGGCATAGTTTCTCTTTTCGTAATATGTTCCTAATGATGTTCTTCCCAAGTTTGAAATTGCCTTGATTTCTCCAGTAGCAGTCTCCATTACCACAGCACAGCCATGGTCTGCCTCAAAATATTCTAATTGTCGAAGTAACGCATGGTGTGTAATATCTTGGATGTTAACATCTACAGTAGTAACCACATCGTAACCATCAATAGGTTCCTGTTCATTGGCATTATTGATGGGTTTCCATTGCCCTTTTCCAATTTTTTGTTTCAATCTCAAACCATCCTCACCTTTTAATTGATCTGCAAATGCTCCTTCAATGCCGATATTTTTGTCATGATGACTATTTCCAATAGTTCTTTCTGCAATCTTTCCAATGGGATGAGCTCTTACTGTTTTTGGTTCTGCAATAAATCCTCCTCTAAAATTACCTAGTTTGAATATGGGAAATTGCTTTATTTTCACATAATTGTTATACCCTACATCTCTCGCTATTAA
>JABSPP010000144.1 GCA_013214275.1 Flavobacteriaceae bacterium | reverse complement strand
AAAAGACTAAATTGTAACCTATTTACTGGGATTGAAGGACATTTCTAACTAAATTCAAAAAGTTTCGGATGCTAGTGAGAATTAACAAAGGAAAATCAACGTAAACAACAAAGCCAACTTATCACATATTATACTGAAAATAGGTCTCGTATGGACTATCAGCAATATCAAAATACAGGAGCAGGTATTATAGGATCTGGAGCCATAGAAGCAGCTAACAGGGAGGTTGTTCAAAAAAGAATGAAACTCTCTGGACAACGTTGGTCTAAGATTGGAGCTCAGAATATGCTCACATTAAGAACAACTAAACTGAGTGATAAATGGAACAGAGTAGTTAACCTAATCTGTACTGATAAAAATAAAGCTGCTTAAAACGACAAAATGTTATGCACCCATATTCGTCTTTTCGGGTTGTATATCCAGTTTTGTTAAATTCTCAATGGATAGACGAATTAGATTATTAAAGTAGTCTTCATCTTTTTGGTCACAAACTATAATTAAATCATCACTATACCTTTGATAGTAAGCACTTTTTTGTTGCGTATCTTCAAAGATCAACCTATCAAAATCGAGCATGTAAATATTCGCAAGTGTTGCACTCATTGGAGTTCCTTGAGGAATTCCTTTCATATCACAATTTTTCCGACATCTTTTGTGTTGATGACTGCAGTTTTTTTCAACTCTTATCAAATTCGTTGCTTCTTTAAAAAAATCTTTCTTCGAACAATAAGCAACTACCCTCTCTCTCTTTAAATTCCAAATATGTTTGACCTTTTTGTGACGTAATTTGGTAGTCTTATCATCATTATCGACTCCACGTTCAACTATCAGTCTGTTTTGGAACTTTTTAAATAATTCTAATTCATTAACGTACCCTTTCGATATCAGACTTTTATACACATTATAGTGATCTTCTGGTAAACTATTTAATTTTAATACACGCTTCCATTGTTTGTGGAGAAGAATTCTGTGGTCAAGGTTGTCAAAAAATGATGTAACATCAGCTACTATTATTGATAAATTCCGATGCTTATTTTCTTCAATAAACTTAAATGTTTCATAAGCAAACTCAATATTACTCTTATTCCCTTTCTTCCCTTTAACAATTGGAATTTTTCTGTAAGCTACTGCACTAATACCGTAAACCTCATTTTCCAGATAATTCTCATAAGCTTCAGTTAAATTATGACTGTAAAAGCTATAAATAATGGAATCCAAATGTGAGGCATAAAATATTGGTCTTTCTTTTGGTTTTTGTACTGACCTTTGTCTTTTTTTGAACTTATTTTTTGGTGCATCTTTACTTGGTCTATACTTTCGCTGATAAATTTTCTTATGAAGTAAAGGGGTAAATTTGTGATTAGCAATTTTATCAGGATTAGTCACATATTTGATTACCCAACCTTTATCTTTCTTTTTTGTTAGTGGTTTACCTATGTGCGGGTACTTTTTAAATTTTAGCCAATCAGGAATCATAGAATTTAAAAAAGGGCTGGTCGTGACGTGGCTTGCTTTATGATGGTACAATCCTTATGCTACTTTACAGCGTTTAAACCTAGGTAGCGCCACTCATTGTTAGAATTAAATTCGTATCTTTAATACTTATAACTATGTTACAAACATCTCAATCAGAATCCAAGACATCCTTTGACCTTGTTCAGGATTTGTTCTCTCTCTTAGGAGACCACACCTGCACTTGGCTTTCTGGAATGCGTCTTCACACGTCAGCCAAGTTCTGCGCGTGATACACCGAAATGCATTGATAATAAAACGTGACCATCGGCTATGCTTCCAGCCCAATCAGACAATTTTGCAACAAGAATAGTACCAATTACCCTTTGTCAGTTAATTTAGGTGATTATAGACGCTTCTGTCAGTTCAAATCAATTAACTGACATGTTGTCAGATTTTTATGAACTGGAATCTAACAAAACAACGTATCAATATATTACGTTGCATGTAGTATAATACCAAGTGAGACAAATAATGAGTTTAATTATGTAAAATGCTACAACTGCTTTTCTAGTGTAATTTTTAAATGGCATCCATTAGGTCATGAACATTACGTGAAGCCCAAAGCTCAACCATTTCATGTGCTACGCAATAAGTAGCCAAATAATGTAACATTTTTAAGGACTCAAAATAATCTTCTATTCCTTTTGGGTTTAACAGTTCTAACAACTCTTTCTGAGCGGGTGTTACTTTAATTGATACCACTATTTTGTCTGATATGAATGTCAACTCAAATATAGCGAAATAGTTTTAAAAATCTACTAATTAGTAGTTATATACTCGTAGTGTACTTAATTTCTTTGTTTCCATGAATAAATCAATAGAAATTAAGAAGCTGGCCAATAGAATTAAATCGTTAAGAATTAAAAAAGGGTACAGTAGCTATGAAACTTTTGCCTTCGAAAACGGCATACATAGGGCGCAATATGGTAGGTATGAAACTGGAACTGATATGCAATACACGAGCTTATTAAGAATTGCAAAGGCTTTTGATATGACTCTTGAAGAATTCTTTGCTGAGGGATTTGACTAAAACTTATTTACTGAAGATTCACAATGGTTAACTTAGTCAATATCACAATGATTAGTAAATAAAAATGGGTAAGGAATAAGGGCCTGAAAGGTAGTGACTGCCTCTATTTTATTGTTTCACCAAAGGACTGTTTAAAGCTTGCGTAAGGGATAGCAGCGGCATCCTTTTTTGCTATTTTAGGGTGTTTCTTGTTTTGGTTTTGTGTATAATTCGCAAACGTATTTCAAGTTTTTTTCTTTGAAAAGATGGCAAAAAAGATATAGCGGATAGCCCGACCCGAAGGGAACGCCCAAGAAAATCGTCTAAAAATTTGCCCTCGTATTTTGGGGGTTGTTGGGTGTGGTTGCTATTCTTGATATTCGTAGTATAGGAAATCGTTGTAGGGGAAACGCTGTACATGAATTTTTTTTACTTCATCGTACACTTTTTCTTTGAAAGCTTCTAGGTTGTCTTTGTTTAGGGCGGAGATAAAGATGGATTCTTTTTCTAGATCGTTCATCCAGGTTTTTTTCCAGTCTTCTAAGGTAAAGTGGGCTTTGGTTTTGATCGAAACCAAGTCGTCCTCATCGATGGTTTCGTGTGTGTAGGCGTCTGTCTTATTGAAGACCATAATGGTGGGTTTGTTGGCGCTGTTAATTTCTTGTAAGATTGTATGAACAGATGCTATATGGTCTTCAAAATTGGGATGTGAAATATCTACAACGTGCAGTAACAGATCGGCTTCGCGAACTTCATCTAGGGTAGATTTGAACGATTCTACCAGCTGAGTGGGCAGTTTTCGGATGAACCCTACTGTATCGGTCATTAAAAAGGGGATGTTTTTGATGACTACTTTTCTTACTGTTGTATCTAGGGTAGCAAATAACTTATTTTCTGCAAAGACATCGCTTTTGCTCACCACATTCATTAAGGTTGATTTTCCTACGTTGGTGTATCCTACAAGGGCAATGCGTACCATTTTTCCACGATTTTTGCGCTGCACTGCCATTTGCTTGTCTATGCTCACTAGCTTTTTCTTGAGAAGTGCAATTTTGTCGCGAATGATTCGTCTATCTGTTTCGATTTCTGTTTCTCCGGGACCTCGCATTCCTATTCCTCCCTTTTGTTTGTCGAGGTGTGTCCACAGTCTGGTTAATCGGGGTAGGAGGTATTCGTGTTGGGCAAGTTCGACCTGAGTTTTTGCCGAACTTGTCTGCGCTCTTTGTGCAAAGATGTCTAGAATTAGATGTGTACGATCCAAAATTTTACAATCGAGAATTTTTTCGATATTTCTTAGTTGTGCGGGCGATAATTCGTCATCAAAAATGGCTGTTCCTACGTGGTGTGAGTCGATAAATGCTTTTACCTCTTGTAATTTCCCTGCTCCTAAAAAAGTCTTTGGATGGGGGTGTGCTAAACGCTGTACAAATCGTTTAACGGCAAGACCACCGGCAGTTGTGGTTAGAAATTCTAGTTCATCTAAATATTCTTCGGACTGGTTTTCGTTTTGATATTGCGTAATGAGTCCAATTAAAACAGTTTTTTCAGATGTTGCTTCTCTTTGTTCTATCATGGCGGCAAAGGTAGGAATACCGCGGTGAGCTGAAAAATTGTGTGGGATTTTTTAGGAACGGGCATTTGCTAGAATCCAGTAACAAGGAGTCTTTTTGCTGCGTTTAACCCACACTTTTGGTAGCTATGGTAAGCTTTTGCTGCATGTTCTCTAATTTCATCGTCAGTTTCGTTGCGTATCCATCCGTCGATAGCCCATTTTAGGGTGTATGCTTCGGGTGCCATGAGTCCCGTAGTCCAAATTAAGGGACTTGCTTGAGTTTGTCTTATATGAGAGAGAAAATAATTTTCACTGATGCAGGCGAGTATAATCGCATCTCGTTTGTTGTTGTTCTTTGGATTAAAATGACCATCTACGTCAAATTCCATCAGCCCGTTGTGACCTATATAACTTACTAGGTTTGAATTTCCACCAAAAGGTAGTCTTCTGTCATTTATCGTAATCTCTTGTGGATTGTTTCCAGCACTGGCTTCAAGGAAATGAGTTATCGCTTCCTTGATATATTTTCCATCATAGGCGTCTGCAAGTAAAAATGTTTCAGAATTTTTGTGCTTGAATAGGACTCGTTCTAGGATTTTTGGATTTTCGCTTGTCGTGGAT
Source organism: Flavobacteriaceae bacterium (assembly GCA_013214275.1). Lineage (GTDB taxonomy): Bacteria > Bacteroidota > Bacteroidia > Flavobacteriales > Flavobacteriaceae > Polaribacter. Next base: position 507 of record JABSPP010000144.1, on the reverse strand, counting down.
GTTAAAAAAATCCAATCTTCACTTCTCTTAAAATGAGTTTTTACCCCATACAAGGCACCCCAATACAAGTTAGTTGTTGGATTTTGACCATTTCCTAAAGATTCTGGAACAGGAACAATTCCCTGATTTATATGATCGCAAAAGGCTACGAAAACGTGGATAGTTTTTTGAGAATGGGCAAGGGATAGGACAAAGAAGAATGCACACGAGATGTACTTTTTCATCCGTTTAGATTTACACGAATTATTTGGCATTTAAGTATTTTCTTTTACTGAGACACTGACCTTTATTTGACCAATCTCTTGTTGTATTAGATGCAACTTTAAAAAAATACATTTAGTATTTTAAAGTTCATTTAAATCCTTATTTTTAGAAAATGGTGTCATGTATCGCTCCTTATCGGGTGATTTGGCATGGGGTATATCCTCAAAAAGGATGATTGTAGCAGTTTTTTATCTTTAGCATTGAATTTAGTTTATGGTACTTTCAAAAAAATTCATTTTTATC
>JABSPP010000143.1 GCA_013214275.1 Flavobacteriaceae bacterium | reverse complement strand
TTAAAATTAGACTCCAAATTGTTTTAGATGATGATCTAGGTGTTTATAAAGCATGTTACTCCATTCTTTTTCTGAAAGTTTTCCAAAAGAAAGTGATATTTTATTTTTAAAATAATTCCCTCCTAGCTTTTGAGTTTTGTGGATAAACCCAATTAATCGCTCTTTCTCATCATCAAACTGCTTACTATCAGTGATCAAAAATTGAGCTGTGGTTGCCAGATGTTTGGGATATGGCTTCTCTCCTATGACAATATTTTTCACAAAAACTTTGAGGAAAATTTTTTTCAGAAAACACGGTTGAGGATGCTTATCCGAGAAGATCATCTCAAACATTACACTGCAATGTGCTAGCATCTGTGCTACGGTCATTCTACCCCATTTGGGTTGAGATGCATTACTCAACAAATTGATCCTTGTAATCGTTTTATCAGAAACTGATTGGTCAAAAAAATTTTTCATTCAAAGCACGTCATTTAAAAATCAAATCGTCTAACATTCACAAATAAATTTCGTCAACTAAATTTTATTTCCCAGATATACTAATTTGGACTTTTCTAGGGAAAAGTTTTTAGATTCAAACTCCGACAGTAAATAAATATTGCTATCCTCGGTAATTACGAATAACGGAATAGATGCTGGCTGATTGTGTATTTTTTGAAGAGTTGATTCAAATTCTTCTTCAGATTTAATAGCAATTTCATTGATATTAGGATCATTACGAACCGCTTCGCTTATGTTGATGTAGTCGTCCTTTGGGCTAAAGAAGATCGCTTTATTGTCAAAATTCTTATTTTTTACCTCATCGGCTGTCGCTACTCGAAAGGCTCCGTGCTCTCCAAACTCTTTTGATAGGTTTTTAAGCGCATATTCGTTAACGGTATCACTTCCTGTCATAGCGATTAAATAACCAATATCGTTCAGCTCGATATTGTCGCTGAGGTCATCGTCATAAATGTTATACTCAAAAGCTTCCAGCCCCATGCTCAACGCATTTGCTACAAATGTTTTATTCGCGTCAATTAGTACGACTCTTTTTCCAAATTTTTGGAGATAACTGGCAATTAATCTTGAAGCTTTTGATGCACCTACAATTAAAATCCCATCAGAATTTTTCAAGAAAACACCCACTCCTTTAGCGAATATTCTCGCTGTAGTGGCATTTAACAAAACGGTTCCCAATACCACCATAAAGACCAGCGGTGTAATGTATTCTGCACCCACTACTCCTTGTTTTATCAATTTACTTCCAAAGAGCGATGCTATACCTGCGGCTACAATTCCTCTAGGACCTACCCAACTAATAAAGAGTTTTTCGTTGCGTTTTAAATTTGATCCCCATGTACTTAAAAATACGGCAATAGGTCTTATTACAAATACAACTAAAAAAAACAATATGAGCGCATCCCAGGTGTATAAGAGCTTGAGTTCACTCATGTTAATATTTGCTGCTAATAAGATAAAAAGAACTGAGATTAATAGGACACTGAGTGATTCTTTGAAGTACAATAGCTCTTTTAAATTTTTTAATTTTCCATTTCCGAGTACCATTCCCATTACAACCACCGCCAACAATCCAGATTCATGAGCAAATATTTCAGATTCTACAAAGACTAGTAGTACAGTAGATAATGATACCACGTTCATAAGGTAGTGTGGAACCCACTTTTTATTAATAATAAAGGCAAGTGCATGTGCGAAGGTAAAACCAAAAGAAGTTCCAAACAGTAGGATTTTACCAAATTCGGTCAATGCCGTTTTAGTAAAGCCACTATCGCCTCCCACACTAATAAATTCAAAGACCAATACAGCAACTAATGCCCCGATAGGATCGATTAAAATCCCCTCCCATTTTAATACCGCTGAAACGTCTTTTTTTAATGGAATGTTTCTCAGAATTGGAGTAATAACTGTAGGCCCTGTTACAATGATCAATCCTGAAAATAAGAACGATAAATCCCACCGTAATCCAATGATATAATGTGCCAATATTCCTGCTCCAAAAAAGGTTACAGCAGATCCCAGTGTGATAAGTTTGGTAATTACAGGACCTACATTTTTGACTTCATTTCGCTTTAGCGTTAGCCCTCCTTCAAATAGAATGATACTAATGGCAAGAGATACGAAATAGTATAATGCCTCTCCAGGAAACAACCCTTTTTCACCATTCCAGATAGGTTCGATATATTTTGATTGATCATCAGTTAAAAATTCTGCTGCAATGGGTCCTACGAGTAACCCTATTAAAATCAAGGGGAGGATTGCTGGTATTTTAAATCGCCATGCCACCCACTGCGCTAAAATTCCAAAAATGATAATACCCGCCAATTCTATCATATGCTTTTATTGAATTTCGAAAATACAAAAAATCCACCATCAGAATCGATTTCACTAAAATTTTGTAATAATTCCGACTCATTCAATTAATTTTGTCGAAATAGAATAATTAGAATGTTAGGATTAAAATTTGAAACGGCAACCTCGTGGGTAGATGTTGCTCAAAATGGATTGGAACAATTACTTACAGATCATGCTTTTGCAGAGCAAAAGGCAGCTTCAAATGCTGTATCTATTATCATTAACTATTCTGAGGAAACCCAACTAGTTAAAGACATGAGTGATATTGCTATAGAGGAAATGGAACACTTCCGTATGGTTCATCATTTAATGATAAGCAGAGATATGACACTGGGGAAAGCAACCAAAAATGATTACGCTCTAAGACTGCAAAAGTTCTTTCCTCACACCCACGATAGAATAGAAGCTTTGGTGCATAGATTGTTAGTTGCTGCACTAATTGAAGCGAGAAGCTGCGAACGGTTTAAGGTTTTTTCTGAGCATTTGGATGATCAAGAATTATCCAAATTTTACAAGGATCTGATGATCTCTGAAGCCAATCATTATACCCTTTTTCTAGGCTATGCTAGAACTTATATGGATCGGAATGATGTAGATCAAAAGTGGCAGGATCTACTAGCCTTTGAAGCCAACATGATGAAAAAGAGAGGTACACTAGCCAAGGTACACGGTTGATGTTTAGCAGGGAAGAATCAGCTATAATTCGACAGGAATTCTGGACAAGTTTTGGGAAGGCATTCCCAAGAAAATGGCTTCTGTACAACACAAAAATCAAAGGACTTTCTTTTAAGTTTGTCGCTGACCGCAAAAAAGCAATGGTCACATTAGATTTGGAACACTCTGATGAAATTTTCAATCAAATTATATACGAACAGCTGCTCCAACTAAAGTCACCTCTCAAAAATAATGATCTATCAGAAGTCATCTTTGATGATCATTTTGAACTAGACAATGGAAAAATCATACATAGAGTATATGTCATTCACAAGTCCAAATTCAGTATTCACAATAAAGATACCTTGCGAGAATGCTATGAGTTCTTCATACAAAATATGACACAGTTTGAACTTTTCTTTTATTAATACGAAAATGTTATCAAAAATGCTCTTTAAAAATACCAATAGCCCTGTGGCTCAAAGAAACCAATTTCCAATATATTAACTTATTTTTTTATTCTTTGTAATTTAATTTTTAGTCTCCTAGAAAGTGGATACTTGAAGTGAATGATTAAAATTCTTTGTGCATAAACCTAAGGATTGTGTTTGAGGGATAATCACTTTTAAATCTTTACATTCAAAAAAGAACACGAGAAAAATACAGCGTAGATTAAAAGATGCCACTCCCAAACCTCCCCCCTGACTTGATTTGGGAAGGCGAACATCTCTTGATAGTTATCAACACTTTCACTTAAACATAATGCTAACATTTAATCTAATTAAAGCTCTAATTTTTTGCTAATGTAATGTGAGAGGTTGAAACGATGCTAGGGTTTTTTCCCCTTATTTTCTAGGGAAAATCCATGTAATAAAATCGATACGTCCTGCAAGGGGTATATCATTTTAAAATAAAGACCTATCTATCAATGATTTGAAATAGAATCTCAGTCAAAGATGGTAAATTTTAAAAATCAACGACTATACCAATACTGGGGATGGGAGTGTTGGTTGTTTGCTCTAACTGAGTTAAGGCTAAGGGAGTTATTAAATTTCCACTATCATCACGTGACAAGCCGTATTCTGGTGGTGTGGGGATTTCTTGAGCTAACATATTTTGTACTTCAAAAAAGATATTAAGAGTCCATTCAGGATAGTTCCATTTCTTGTCTATTCTAACATCCAACTGACTAAAAATGGCGAGCTTCTCCTCCCCAAGTCTATTGTAATCTAGAATAATTTCGGGATAGCTGGTTAAAGTTTGATTCAAATCTACAGGGACAAAAGGTGTTTTTCCTGCAAATCGATATCGAGAACTAATCTCCCAGTTCTTCTTCAGTTTATATCCTCCTACATATGATACCAGATGTCGGCTATCCCATACAGAAGGGCGGTACATAGAGGTGTCAAAACCTGTAAATTCACTGTAGAAATAAGTATACGAAAATATACTATAAAAGTGATTGGTTAATTTCTGTTGGTATTGAAATTCTAATCCATAGCTCCTCCCCTTACCTATGGTTTCTACATCTTCATTTCCTAAAACTTCAAAGTCTGCCCCTTTATTTGCCAAAGATACTCGATCTAAAACAGAAACTGGATAATCTCGATATTGCTTGTAAAAACCTTCTAGAGAAATAATAGCAGACGGACTAGGAATGTATTGCAAGCCAATTACATAATGATCGCTTTGTGTATAGCTTACATCTTGGTTAGACAAGCGATTATTTTGATCTCTAAACCCTAAAATGGTGTAAGGAGGTAATTTAAAATACCTTCCTACAGTAGTACTAATTCGCCAATTCTCTATAAATTCATAAGTAAGTGACAAGCGTGGTGAAAATGTTGAAAATAAATTATCATTGGTGGTAAAACTGTCATCATCCATCCTAAAGCCAAGTGAAATATCTAGCTTATCATTAAAAAACGACTTAGTTCCATTAAAGAACAATCCATACTTTATAAAGTCAATTTCGGTATTAAAAAAGATGCCATCTGTGGTATTCTGTGTGTTGTTGGTGTAGTAAGAATATTGGGTGTTAAAACCACCGATGAGCTTCCAGTCGTTTACGAACTTAGTCCGTGTATAACGTAGTTTTGTCTCTGACTCTACAGCATCATTTTTAAAAATAACTCCTATTTGATTCTGAGTGTCTTGGTACGTCGTAAATATATTTTCTAATCTATTATTGCTTACGGTCG
>JABSPP010000142.1 GCA_013214275.1 Flavobacteriaceae bacterium | reverse complement strand
TAGAATTTGATATCTTTGTCATTGTAGTAACTAAAGACATTAATTATGGCTAAAACCGAATCTTTAAATATTGCGCTTACCGATGAAATGAAAAAGTTTGTCGCAAGTCAGTCTGGAAACGGAACACTTTATTCGACGCCTAGTGAATATGTCCGTGATCTGATTCGTCATGAGAGAGATCGCCTAGAAACTGCTGCTATCAGAAATGCCATTATAGAAGGATATAGTGATATAATCCAAGGTCGGACTCATAAATTTTCCGGTAATTTAATGGCAGACTTGAAAGCCCATAAAATGCGTAACTCCTAATGAAGAAGCTTTTTTTGACAGAAAGAGCTTTAAATGATTTACAAAACGTCTATGACTATTCTGTAGATCAGTGGGGTGAAAAAGTAGCTTTACGCTATATCCAAAGCATTGAGGAATGCTTTTTACTTTTACAAAACAATACAGGGCTATTAAAAATCAATAAGAACATTTCCTCTAGATTTATTGCCTATCCTGTTCAAAAGCACATCCTTATTTGTGATATCGTGAATGATACTATTTGCATTCTCACCGTTAGACACTCTTCAATGAATTTGATGGAACAATTAAAAAAACTCCAACCTACGTTAGACGAGGAAGCCAAAGCATTATTTAAAAAGATTAAATAATGTTAAATTATATCATCTTGTTTTCTTTATTCAATTCTTCGATTTCACCTTTATCCAAATTATCGTTAGCATAAATCTTATCACTAATAACAATTCTTAAGGGATTCCACTTATAAATATGAAGATATTCTAAATTTTCTCTGTTTAAGGCTTTTCTAATAGATTGATCTGTTAGAGGTCTTGGAAAGTGCTTATAATTTTCAGCTAGTACTAAATGAGTCAAAATTGTTTTATTAAATCCTAGCTCAGCGAGATCATTGATTCCTTCTGTATTTATCATACGTGATTGAATAATATCTTTACTGTTCCATGTAGTTTTTTCAACTTGAAAAAATTCTGCACCAGATAAAAGATAACACTTACATTCATCTTTCTTATCAAATCTGTTTTTAACCCAGTCTTCGTCACCAACTTTAATATTTAAATTGATAGATTTATCCATATTCTTCCACATGTTAGGATTTTCTTTAAATTGATACCTGACATATCTAGTTGAGGTAAGGTTTTTAGTGTCACTATGATTTTGTGATTTTAGAACATATATATATAAATCTATATTCTTCTTTTTTCTTTTGTAGGTGTAATATAGTTCATTCTTTATTTCATCAATTCTTGAGTTATGCTCCTTTCTTGATGTATCCCCTTTCACAAAAGAATTGTATAAAGTATTATTAACTACACTACTATAACCACGGGTAATAAATACTAATTTCTTAATTTTCCCTTGCTTTCTTTCCTTTTCACACTTCTTCAACTCAGTTAAAATAAAATCTTGAAAATTCTTAGTAATTTCTCTTCTTTGCTTATGGATGTATCTATTTATGGGTAAAACTAAATCATTAGTGTATGGAACTATATGCTTAAACAGTTCAGTATTGTCTTTCAAATCATTTTTGCAATCTATATCACCAAGTTCATTAATCATATGAAAGTATTCTGAGTGATTTGATAGTAATCTTAATGCTACAGTTGCTTTTTCCCTGTAATCTTTATCAATAGTAATATCCTTTGATATTAAATTAGTAAGTAGGCAATGAATGTCAAACCCAGGAAACATTCTTCTTTTATGATATAAAAACTTAAGTCTATCTAATACGTTTTTGTCATCTTTATTATTCTTGACACCAATTTTTTGTAATCCTAAAGAATAAGCTGTTAGCGAACTAGTCAGTCCCATTCCCATTGAGATATCGATTATATTTGAGTGTAAATCTTTATTCTTAAATAAACTTTTTTGATATTCTATTCGCCTGTAGAAAGTATCAAATGATCTAATAATTTGAGTTGCTCTTACTTCTAAATCTTTTGAAGTGTTAGTCATCGACTGGTAGGCAATTATTTCATCTAATCTTTTCAGACATAGACTCATTTCATGATTAAATATATCTGGACTAAACTGAAACAAAAAATCACTTATTCTGAACGAAGGAATACTCATCGATTTTGATAAAACTCCCATCATATCACAAATTTGCGACAATAAAATACTGTATTTAGAAATATCTTGTCTTAATATTTCTATGTCAGTTCTTCTCAACTTATTTTTCACTACACCACTATCACTTAATGTAGTTAAGGAGTCATATAACTTTCTATATTGTTTTTGATAGTATATCAGAACTTTCCATATAGAATATGAAATATATCTTATGGATTTTGAGTGTTCTCTACCTTGTATACTAAAATCAGCATATTGTTTTGGAGTTTGCCGTTTGAAAAAGGCTCTACTAAAAATTACAGTAGTTACGATAATGAAAAAAACGCTTACAAAAAAATAGTAATATCTGTAAGATTCAAAAACATCTTCAAAAATGCTGTAGAAAGATAACATAATTGCTAATGCTCCCAAAAAAATACTAGGCAGAGCAGACGTTGTTGTGATTAGCCTTATAAATTGAAAAACCCTTTGATCTAAATAGAATAGGAATCCTCTATTTTTAATAAGAAATCCGATGTTTCTTGCGTAAGCCCTTATTTTCTTTTGCAACAAAAAAATCATTTAGTTAAATCAAATACAAATATATTATTTTTATTACAATTCTCTTGATTTTTAGTTTGTTGAATTTCCATTTTATGGTTTTCTTCTTGTGAATTTTCTTGTGTTTTTTCAACATAGTAGGCGAAAATAACAGGTAGAATTCCTATTGATGTTAATAGGCCTACAACAGAAAAATTTTTAATAAAATCCTCATCAATATCACTCAATTTTATTCTCCATCCCTTATTGGTGAAAGGTGAAAGTTCTAGTATCTCATATCATAAAGCTATCCTTATGTCAAATATTTTTATGTTCTTACAACCCTAAATCTTCTGAATATTCAGTAGCCATCGAGGAAAAATCGTTCTCTGTGACAATCAAATGATCTACTACCTCAATACGAAGTAGTTTCCCTATTTGAATAAACTCTTTGGTTAGTTTGATATCTGCCTTGCTGGGATTTACGTTATTTGATGGATGGTTATGCGCCAGAATTATTCTGTTGGCTCGTCTTTTTAGTGCAATCGAAAATACAATTCTCGGATCGACAATAGTTTCTGTTAATCCACCCTTAGATATTTCAGCTATAGACATCAGTCGAAGCTTATTATCGAGTAATAGAATTTTACATTCCTCAACCAGATTGATCTGATCCATATCCCAATTTTCAGTTAGTATTTTATACGCATCTTGTGGACTTTTCACCAAAGGTCTGTCTTTGGCTTTAATTTTGTTTCGATACACAAGCGACACTTCTTCAAATTTTGTAATGAGGTCTTTTTTTGACATGTTGATTCCCCCTCTCTACACCAAATCAAACAAATCAGGCTGATAGGATAGAAGCTCTTCGATATATTTGAGATTGGCAAACTCATTATAGATATGATTATGTTTTAGGCTTACTGACATGTGTACATCCTCACAAACAAGATTGTGATTCTCGGTAAGTGATTTTCTATATCTATGGAGTTCAAATACACATTGACGATATCTGCTCATATCGCTTTTTAGTCGATGGATGGTTTCCGCTTTAAGATTTCTTAATTTGGAATTGTTGCCAGAAGCTTTTTTGATTTCTTCTGCTCTATAGCCTCTGTACTCAGAGGAATTAGCTTCATTGTATATATCTTTGATGGATAATACTTTTCCTCCCAAAACGTAATACCAAGGGTGTCCAGAGCTGTAATGCATCACTGTTCCTTTCTTAAAATAATGTAAGTTGATAGGTTGGATTTTTTTTCTGTAATTGACTTTCGATGTTGATCAGGCAAAAAGCGCAACGTCCAATCGTCAGAAGGTCCTTGAAAGTCTTCGCCACATCATACCTTCTTCCTAATTCAAAGAGAGGCTTTGTTAACTGATTGTCGTGTTTATTCATGACAGCGATACCTCACTACTTAGTTTTTCCAAATACCCTGTTGCTTTTGAAGCAGCGGCAGCAGCTTTGAAAATATGTTTGTTGTCGTTTTTGAGTGCCTTGAGCCAAGATTTGATGTACATGGCGTGATGCGCTGGTTGGGTTTGAGTAATTTGAAATTCTGAGCATAAAAAAGCTGCGCCAAGTTCAGCAATCAATTCTTCAAAAGCATAGTCTGTGATTTTGTGCTTTTGATCTGATCCGAATCTATCAAGTCTGTGCTTTGCTCCTGTCCAGTGGATCAGTTCGTGAAGCAGGGTGGCATAATAATTCTCTGTTGCATCTGCTTGGGGCGTGTCCACAAAAAATGAAGTCTTTGGCATATTGATAAAATCATCTTTTTTACTGTAGTATGCTCGATTTTCTCCTGTTCTTATCACAGCTCCAGTGTGCTGACAAAACTGATCTACAAACTCAATAGGCCGTACTTTATCGTCCGTGTTTATTTCTTCCTCACTTGGGCTTTGATAGCCATCAACTTGATTGGCATTAAATACGATGTAGGATTTTAATATCGGAATTACATGTTCTTGTTCTTGTTTATCGATGCTTTTGTCTTTTTGAATGTGTGTTTTATAAAAAACAATACGGCTACCCTTTTCGCCTTTAAGTACCTTTCCACCTTTGTCCTTCCACTGTTTAAAGGTTGCCCACTCATTGGATGAAAACCCTTTAGAATTCTGATTGAACCATAAGGATAAAATATTGATCCCTTGATATGTATGATTGGTGATTGGGTTCTTTGGAATACCTTGAGCAGCCAAAGATGCAAAAGGGGGCTTGTAATCATTGACATCAACTTTTTCCAACATCTCTATAATCTGATGGGTTACCGTCTCACGTAGCTTGTCTAACTTGATCGTCATAAAAAATCTCCTTTGTTTGGAAAAAAGTGGAAGAGCATTTTGAGCTCTTCCTCACTTGCTCGTTACAACTAAACGGACTCTGGTGTCGGGTGCTGTTGCTTTTCTTTTTTCAAAACTACTTTGTAGGCAAACATCGTAGTCTCGGTCTTTTTATACCCTTCTGGTGTATCAAAAGCCTGTGTACTGTCTTCGCCTTTAAGATAGACCCAATCTCCTTTTTTAAGGTCTTTTGTTACGGCAAAAGCATCTTTAAGGTTTTTAGAAACCAATGCGTTAAAGTAGTTGGTTGTGCTTTGT
>JABSPP010000141.1 GCA_013214275.1 Flavobacteriaceae bacterium | reverse complement strand
CACTTTGAAAAGGATTCCGGGTAAAAGACGCTGGACATATTGCTGAACTTCCAGTCCCAGCAGGAATGATGACATTCAAAATCATCAATATTTCGAGATAAAACTCCAATCACTGCTTTAAAATCTTAAGAGTTCCCATAGCTTGTCGGTGTTTTAGGGCGTTTCCCTACGGGTCGGGCTATTCGCTATATCTTTTTTGCCTTATCAGGACAAAAAAGGATGCCGCTGCTATCCCTAACGCGGCGAGAAAACAATATTTAAGCGAGGGAAAAAACTGAGCATCACTCATTGTATCAAATGAAGATCAATTACACCATTACAGATGTTAAATTACGCACAAGAAAAACAATGGATTTCCGCAGTAGATAAAAAAGAAAAATCGGTCATAGTCGTGATTACAAGTGATTCATATTTTGGAATATCATACAAAAAGACACATTTTCACTAAGTTATTTAGCGTCAGAAATGGGATGATACTAGAGTGTTTATTACCTTTACATAAATTCCAATTATGGCTTCCATATTTTCTAAAATTGTTCAAGGTAAAATACCATCCTATAAAATTGCCGAAGACAAAAACTACTACGCGTTTTTAGATATCAATCCCAATTCCAGAGGTCACACCCTAGTCATTCCAAAGAAAGAGGTCAACAAACTCTTTGATCTGGACAAGGAAACCTATACAGGATTGATGGATTTTTCCTACCGAGTTGCCAAAGCCTTAGAGAAAACCGTTCCTTGCGAGCGAATTGGAATGAGCGTTATTGGATTGGAAGTTCCGCATGTGCACGTGCATTTAATTCCTATTAATTTTATGGATGATATGCGATTTACAAAAAAAGAACAGTTAACACAAGAACAGTTTATATCCTTGGCAGAATCAATCGCTACCAATTTTATTTAGAGTCACCTGAAACACCGTTCCCTTGCCAATCTCAGACTTTTTTACAAAGATCTTTCCTTTGTGATAGTCTTCAATAATCCGTTTAGAAAGAGAAAGACCCAATCCCCAGCCTCGTTTTTTGGTTGTATAGCCCGGTTTAAAGATTTGCTTGAATTGCGATTTTGTCATTCCTTTTCCGGTATCAGCAACCAAGATTTTGATGCGTTTTGCATCCGAAGAGATATTTATAGCCACACTTCCTTTTCCCTGCATGGCATCAATGGCATTTGTAATGAGGTTTTCAATAACCCAACTAACCAATTCTTGATTTAAATTGGTATGGATTTCCTCCTTAGAAGTCACAAACGAAAACGAAATTTGTTTAGAACTTCTAAGCTCTAAATAATCATAAGTCTCTCTGATGATTCCTACGATATTTCCTTGCTTTAGTTCCGGAAGTGATCCGATTTTGGAAAAACGACTCGCAATGGTATTCAATCGATAAACATCATTTTCTATTTCTTTTACATATTTATCATGAACATTCTCTGTCTTGAGGATGGCAATCCAACCCAGTAAAGAGGATAATGGGGTACCTATTTGATGAGCTGTCTCTTTGGCCATCCCTGTCCATAATTTATTCTGTTCTGCAATTTTACTCGAAGTAAACATCATGTAAATCACTGTTAAAAATAATCCTAGAATCAAAATGAGCGCTATAGGATAATATGTGAGTCTATTTAATAAATCTGAGTTTCTGTAATACACATAATTCATTTTATTCTTGGTGTAAGGAACTGCAATTGGGGTGTTTTCTGACTTCATGATTTCCAACTGCTCTTGAAGATAATCAGGATCCTGAGCTTTGATTGAATCTAAATTCTCCCAACTTGAAATTACGCCGTTTTCGTCGACTAAAATCAAGGGGATATTAGAATTATTCTCCAAAATGGCCAGAGGTAGTGCCGTACTTGCATTCAAATCTTTATTTGATGCCAGCTCTTTTTGAGCAGAGGCAATAATTTCCATTTTTGCTCTTTCTTCAATCTTAAACAAGACAAAGAAATTATAGGTATTCCACAAAATCAAAGTCACGATAATAATTGAAACAAAAATGGTCAACCATTTCAAGAAAAGTGTATTCTGAATCATTAACATCAAATATAAGAGCTTCATTTCTATAACTCATTTCCAAAATAGATAGTATCTTTACGCGTCAAATTTTCTATATGTTAACGATCAAGCCAAGAGAAATACCTACTGGTAAAATGCATGCATATTTGTTGGGAGCTATTGCTCCCAGACCCATTTGTTTTGCAAGTACTATTGATGCGGATGGAAATCCTAATTTATCACCATACAGTTTTTTCAATGTATTTGGCTCCAACCCACCAATGATGATTTTTTCACCAGCGAGGAGAGTTCGTGACAATACTACCAAACACACACTTCAAAACGCAGAAGTCGTTAAAGAAGTCGTTATTAACGTGGTCAATTACGATATCGTTCACCAAATGTCGTTAAGCAGCACCGAGTATCCTGAGGGAGTAAATGAATTTATCAAGGCAGGACTTACCATGATTCCCTCGGATGAAATAAAGCCATTTCGCGTGGCAGAATCACCCGTGCAGTTCGAATGTAAGGTGACGGATATTGTTTATACAGGAAACGAGGGTGGAGCGGGGAATCTAATTATCTGCGAAGTCCTGAAAATTCATATAAAAGACGACGTATTGGATGCAGATGGAAGTATCGATCAGCATAAAATTGACTTGGTGGCAAGAGCAGGAGGAAGTTATTACACGAGGGCGAGAGATGGTTTTTTTGAAATACCAAAACCCATTTCAACCATGGGAATTGGCGTAGATTTAATCCCTTTAGAAATTAGAAACAGCACCGTTCTTACAGGAAATAATTTAGGGATGTTAGGAAACATAGCATCCTTACCTTCTGAGGATGATGTTAATAACTTTGCTAAAGATCACCCTCAATTTATGGGGTTAGAAGCATCAAAAAAACATACATTTGCTCAGCAGTATTTGGATAAAAACGACATTGAAAGCGCTTGGAAAGTGCTTTTACAAAATTAATAAATCATGGAGGTTATAGGAAAAATTAAACTGATAGGAGAAACACAAACCTTTGGAAATAACGGATTCAGAAAAAGAGAGCTTGTCGTCACTACAGATGAGCAATATCCCCAAATGTTATTGATTGAGTTTATTCAAGACAAATCAGAGTTATTGAACAATTACACTGTTGGTCAGGATGTAAAGGTGTCCATCAATTTAAAAGGTCGCGAATGGATCAACCCACAAGGAGAAGCGAAGTATTTTAATGCCATTCAAGGGTGGAGAATTGAAAATCTATCTCAATCCGCTCCTCAGGTGCCTCCTCCAGCAGATCAATTTGAACCAGCCCCAGATCTAACAGACGAAGAACCAGACGATTTACCGTTCTAAAATTAGTTCCACTTTTATCTCTGCAACAGGCACAAAAGAAAATTCCCATTTAAAATAGGGCTTTTCTTTCGTAATATGTACTCTAACAGAACTGTTGCGTAATACACAACTATATATTTATCCAGTAGGTAAACTTTAAATTTAGTGAACGAAACTTAGGACTAAAAACGTCAGTAGCATAATTGTCATTATAGACTAAAAACAAATCAGAAAGCGGTGCAACTCTCCATTGTAACCTAGTATTCACGCTAAAATTTTCCCGCTGAGTGCTGTATTGTAAAAAGGTTGACCAAAAAATACTTTTGGTGAATGTAATATCTAGTCTAGGACCAACTAACCAGATGGAAGCATCCGGGTATGGATCGGGCAAGTTAATTTTGTCGTACCTAAGTTGCATCGAACCCGAAAAATAAGGTTGTAATCGCAAAGTCATATTAGTTTCCAGGGAAAATCTTCTTCCGTTAAAAAAACCACCATAGGAAGGCTGTATCCTGTAGGAAAATTTCTTTCGTTGATCTGAACGGAAAGAAACCTCAAAACTTGTATAATAATATCCTTGATCCGCAGGCAACTCCGCTCCACCATCTGTACTCGTAGGGTCAAAAGGATCATATAATTTTGTAAAGCGGTTAAACATACTAATCTGTAGTTCAGAATTACTTTTAAAACTAGCTTCCCATCGACTGATAATATAGTAATCCGAATTTTCAAATTCTAGCTTAGGACGCCAAATTGAAATTGGGATAACTGAGAAACTGTGCCGCTGTATTTGACTTTCTTTAGGCCAAAACTTCAGCTGAAATTGAGGGTTGATCTTAAAAATATCAGTTCTTCTTACAAAACCCAAATCAGATCTAAAGTCGTCCGCTACAAACACTCCACTTAACCGAATTCCTAATCTTCGGGTGTTGTATTCGGTTCTAATTCCAACAGAGAAATCATTGCTTTTTACATTGGGGGAAAATGATTTGTGAAGGAAGTATTTACCACTCCAGGTATTGTCTTTTGAGGCTAGCAAATAATCAATTCCCAAAACCCTGTTGTATTGATCTTCCTCTGCTAAAAAATCATAATCTTTTGTTGCTTGTTTGTTTATAAACAACAAACTAATATTAGATCTACTAAATACTTTTTGCTGGAGTGAAACTACAGCATTGTTGACACTAGGTATTTCGTTAGCAAGATCCTCATCGGTTTGCATATTCAAAAATCCAAGGCGTAGGTTGTTGTTCAATTTTCCACTGAGCCTTGCCCCAGCAATAATTCTGTTCTCTATGTTATTGCCGTCCACGTCCTTAGCAATTCCGATTCTCCTTGAAAAAAACGGATTGGCATCTCTACGATCACCAAAGTCACCAAACAAATCGCTATTCTCTATAAAAAACTGCCTCCGTTCGGGGAGACCAACTTCAAATCGAGTTAAATTGGTCACCTGTTGATCTACTTCAACTTGAGAAAAATCTGGATTGACAGTCAGGTCTAGATTCAAACTATTGGCTATAGTCATTTTAGCGTCACCTCCAAACTTAAAATCACTAATTGTTGCTGTCGTCTGATAATCTTTCCCCACAATTCCATTGACGTAGGGAATTAAAAAAATAGGCGACTTTGATTTCCCCAGAGGACGCTCAAAAATCATATCGCCCATAAAGGCAAGATTAAAAATAAACTGATTTTGCGGAATATTAATCCATGTATTTCGCTCATTATCTTGCGTATCAAAGTGATAACTGTTGAACCTCCATCGTGTCTCTCCTTCGCGATAATTAAAGGCAGAGAGAGGAATTTTCCATTCTAAAATATAGTAGTTTTCGTGTATTTCCGATTCACCATACCATTTGGTATCCCAAGCTCCGTTAAATCCACGCAAATCATTTCCACACCACCCGATAAAAGAATTTCACGTCTCACA
>JABSPP010000140.1 GCA_013214275.1 Flavobacteriaceae bacterium | reverse complement strand
ATATTATTGCTTTTTACTACACCTGTTCTAAAGAAGTCAGGAACAGAATTATAGGGCCTCCAGTCATACCTTGCACCAGCAAATTCTGGGAATGCTTGGGGAATCCCTGTAGTGGGTGCTGCGGTTGAATATGGATGTTCCAAGGTTCCGTTAGCGTCAAAAGCTGAGCTACTACCCCATCCACCAGGACCATCCCTGTTGAAAGAAGGACCCCAGTTACTGAAGAACCAACCAAAAGCTTGATCGAAACCACCACCCCATTCGTTTTGGTAATTTGCTACCGAAGCAATCTCATTAAGGAACACCGAAGATGTTATTGTAATTTCTTGCTTTTTAGCACCACGACCTGATGAACCACTCTTTGTAGTGATCAAAATAACACCATTCCTACCTTGAGTACCATACAACGTTGCTGCTGCCAGACCCTTAAGAACGTTTACACTCTCAATATTGTTAGGATCAATGTCTAAAAAACGACTAGAACCATTGTTCCCATCAACAAAGTCACCTTGGGCATTAGTATCACTACTGAAAGGCACACCATCAACAACAAAAAGAGGTTGGTTAGAACCGCTAAATGAACTCATCCCTCTAATGAGAATACTAGTTCCAGATCCAGATACACCACTCTGAGTTTGTATGTTCACACCAGATGCCTTACCAGTTAAAAGTCTTCCGATGTCTCCTTCAGAACGTTGTTCAAGCTGCTTAGCTTTTACCTCACTAACGGCATAACCAAGAGCTTTCTTTTCTCTCTTGATACCTTGTGCAGTAACAACAATTTCATCTAAAATTTCGCCACCCTCTTCAAGAGTGACATCAATAACATTGGAATCTCCAACAGTTATTTCAACTGTTTTGTATCCCAGGTAACTAAATACAAGAACGTCACCTACTTTTGTCTTAATGGAATATTTTCCATCAAAATCAGTTTCTGACCCTGCTGTTGTGCCTTTTACAGAAACACTAACACCGGGCAAACTGCCTGTGTTGTCAGATACTGTACCAGAGACGGTCTTGTCTTGTGCAAATGATATCTGCACAATCAACGCAAAAAGGAGCGTTAAAATTCCTTTAAACTTTATCTTCATTTATTTGAGTATTTGAATTAATTGCTCCAAATATCTTAATTTTATGTTAAATACCAATGGTTATATTCAAAAAAATACAGTAGATGTGAAATTGATGTGAGTTCAACAATTCCAAAAGGCTAGAATTTTACTCCTATTTTAAAAATTAGAAGTGATTCTGATAATTAATTTAGACTGGCCTAGATCAAAATTTCCCCCAGGTGTAACTCCGACAGCATATCCCAAGTTCATGTGATTATTATCAATCGAAAACAGATAGCCAAATCCTAGGCTTAATAGGGTTTCTAAAGGATTCATTGAGGTACTTTTATAAATCCCAAAATCAGTTATAGAATGAAGGTATGAATCTGTTGAAGTAGAGTAACGATATTCAATATTGACTATCGAAAATTGATTTGTAAATATGCTCTGCTCATTAAATCCACGAATACTATTTGCCCCTCCAATTCTAAATAATTCGTTTGTTAAAAAAAAATCAGATAGTAATATTCCAGTTGTATTCTTAAAATGAAAGTAAGCTCTGGGAGAAATGGAAATATTCGATTCTAAATCAACTAAAATTTTGTGTTGATGATCTTTTTGGTTATACATCAATCTACTCCCAAATCCAAGTGATATTTCAGTTAAAAATGAAAAATCATATTTAGGATCTGAACTGGTTTTTGCAAATGAATAACCAACGTTCCAAAACGTTTTGGAAAAACTATCAAAAGTACTGTCAGAATTATTTGCTAAATAATTCGAAGTTTCATTAGAAAAGGACAGAAAGACTCCTGATCGTTGATTGAATTGATAATCGAGTTTTGTTGCAAAAGAAGTTGTAACAAATGTTGAATCCTGACGGTAAATATGAAATTCGAATTCAGGAGATATCGCAGAATTAAATACATATGGAATTTGTGCACCAAACCGAAATTCAGAATTGTTCTCTCTAACCCTATTCCAAAAAAGAGTCAATCGCTCACCTTCATTCAAAGTGTTTTTCAATCTCAGGTCCAAATTACCATTAATCAAAAGACCAGAACCACGATCTTTTGTGGCGAAATTTAAAAGACCATCCACAGTACTACTCTTGACTCGCTTCAAAAATAAGTACACAAATGTTGAGTCTTCCTTGAAGAGAACTTCGGGGGATTTTATTTCTTTGACAAAATCAATTGATTTTGAATAAAGAGACAACGATTGAAGTTTCTCTCTAGTAAATTTTTCACCCAGCCTAACGTTGAAGTATCTCCTCACAAAAGACTGTGGAAATTGCTCATATCCTTTGACAATAATTTTGTCAATATTACGCCGCTTTGAAAGCAAAATAGATAACTCTAGATACAGAGTTTTATCACCAAACTTAGGATTGATCAAGGTGATTTCTGAAAACGATCTTCCTTGCTCATCAAACTCATTAATTATCGATTTAATGAAACGCTCAACATCTGAGGCTAACATGGAAACGGAATCTTTACTCGTGAAAAAATAATTTTGATATTCACTTTTTATTTGATTGGTAATCAAAATTGTGACTTGATCTGTCTTGGGCCCCAAAGAAAAAAACGCAGTAAACTCATTACCATTCTTTGTTACCTTTTCTAAAGTATTCGTGAAATATCCTAGCTTTTGGAGCTTTCCCTTTACTAAATCTATTTCATCAAAGACAGATTTGTCACCAGAATGACTGAGTTGATGATTAAGTTGATTTAAGATACTTGTTTCCGAAGAATCTATACCAATCATCTTTAACGTTAGATTTTGTGAGAAAACTCCTTGAACTGGTAAAAGAATAAATATTATGCATGTATATGATATAATTTTTTTGTTCAAAATGTAGCTCAATATGTATTCAAATGTAGCTTAAAATCTGAAAAAAAGTACATTTTTTGAGCAAAGCAAAAAAATAGTATGTTCATATTTGAATACACGGAAATTAATTGTACATTTGCGCACTCTTAAAAAGAGTATAAATTTCAAGCATAAACGAAAAATAGTAACAATTTAGTATGCCAACTATACAACAATTAGTTCGTAAGGGAAGAACCAAAATAACTAAGAAGAGTAAATCGGCTGCTTTGTCGTCATGTCCTCAAAGAAGAGGAGTTTGTACGCGTGTCTACACTACAACACCAAAAAAACCTAACTCAGCTATGCGAAAAGTAGCAAGGGTGAGGCTTACAAATGGTAATGAGATTAATGCGTATATACCAGGAGAGGGACATAATTTACAAGAGCATTCGATAGTATTAGTTAGAGGTGGAAGAGTTAAGGATTTACCTGGAGTCAAGTATCACGTAGTTCGTGGTGCTCTCGACACTGCTGGTGTTGAGGGAAGAACTCAGCGTAGATCTAAATATGGAGCTAAACGCCCGAAAAAGTAAATTTATCAAGAAGTTACGTACGAAAGATTTCACCTAATAGCTATCGTATTTATTTCTCAACAAGCAAAACTCTAAGAAGACATGAGGAAAAGAAGAGCAAAGAAAAGAATTTTACTGCCAGACCCAAGATTCAACGACCAGTTGGTCACACGCTTTGTAAATAATCTAATGTGGGATGGTAAAAAATCAGTAGCATTTAAGGTATTCTATGATGCAATGGATATTGTAGAGAACAAAAAGGAAGATTCCGAGAAAAGTGCACTAGAAGTCTGGAAAGAAGGACTATCCAATGTCATGCCACATGTAGAAGTTCGTTCAAGACGTGTTGGAGGAGCAACTTTTCAAATTCCAATGCAAATAAGACCAGATCGCAAAGTATCTATGGCAATTAAGTGGATGATTTTGTACGCCCGTAAACGCAACGAGAAGACAATGGCTCAAAAGCTAGCAGCAGAAATCTTAGCTTCATCTAAAGAAGAAGGTGCAGCGGTAAAAAAGAAAACTGATACACATAAAATGGCAGAAGCCAATAAAGCATTCTCTCACTTCAGATTTTAATTGTAATGGCTAGAGATTTAAAATACACAAGGAATATTGGAATTGCAGCCCACATTGATGCTGGAAAAACTACCACTACAGAGCGTATTCTATATTACACAGGGGTTTCACACAAAATAGGTGAGGTGCATGACGGAGCTGCTACAATGGACTGGATGGAGCAGGAACAAGAAAGAGGAATTACTATAACCTCTGCAGCAACAACTTGTACTTGGCAATTTCCAACCGAAAATGGACAGCCTACTTCAGATGCAAAAGGATATCATTTCAATATTATAGATACCCCAGGTCACGTAGATTTTACTGTTGAAGTAAATAGATCTTTGCGCGTGCTGGATGGTTTAGTATTTCTCTTTTCTGCTGTTGATGGAGTTGAGCCACAGTCTGAAACAAACTGGAGATTGGCAGACAATTACAAAGTGCCCAGAATGGGATTTGTTAACAAAATGGATCGTCAAGGATCTGATTTTTTAAATGTTTGTCGTCAAGTAAAAGAAATGTTGGGTTCTAACGCTGTCCCGATTGTTCTTCCGATTGGTGAAGAAGCTGATTTTAAAGGGATTGTTGATCTAGTAAAAAACAGAGCTATAGTATGGCATGACGAAACTCAAGGTGCAACTTTTGACATCATTGATATCCCAGAGGAATTACAACAAGAAGCTGCTGAACTAAGGGCTAACCTTATTGAAGAAGTCGCTGGTTACGATGAGAACCTATTAGAGAAATTCATGGAAGATGAAGACTCTATCACAGAAGAAGAAATTCATGCAGCACTAAGAGCTGCAGTCATGGATATGTCTATCATTCCTATGGTAGCTGGATCTGCTTTCAAAAATAAAGGAGTTCAATTTCTACTTGATGCCGTATGTCGCTATTTACCATCTCCCGTAGATAAAGAAGCAATCGTAGGAACCAATCCTAATACAGGTGAAGAGATTTCTAGAAAGCCTAATGCAAAAGAGCCCTTCTCTGCATTAGCTTTCAAAATTGCTACGGACCCTTTCGTAGGTCGTTTAGCATTTTTTAGAGCATATTCTGGTCGTCTAGACGCTGGATCTTATGTGATGAATAACCGTTCAGGAAAAAAAGAACGCATTTCGCGTATCTACCAAATGCACTCGAATAAGCAAAACGCTATTGATTTTATTGAAGCAGGTGACATAGGTGCGGCTGTAGGTTTCAAAGATATCAAGACAGGAGATACTTTATCGGACGAAAAGGCTCCAATTGTTTTAGAGTCTATGGATTTTCC
>JABSPP010000014.1 GCA_013214275.1 Flavobacteriaceae bacterium | reverse complement strand
CGATAAGGAGATGCTTGCATAGAAAGCTGCCAACGAGCATACGTACTCTGTTGTGCATAAACCCTGTTTGATTTAATTGTCGCATTCCTGCATCAACAAGAGGGAATCCCGTTTTTCCTTCACACCACTTTTTAAATTCTTCTTCGTTGTTTCTCCATTCGATACGCTCGTATTTTGACTTGAAAGAGGTGTTTGCTGTATGTGGGAAATGCCACAGAATTTGCATGAAAAATTCTCTCCAAATCAATTCTTTTAAGAAGGTGGGGTTTTCCTCTTTTTTTGTCTGAATTACCATTTGTCGGACGCTTACTGTTCCAAATCTTAGGTGTGGACCTAGTCTTGAAGTTTGATCTAAAGCAGGGAAATTACGAGTATCTTCGTATTCTTGTATTAATGCTGAGTTGAGTGTGAAGTCAGATATAGGAATTTGAGTGGGCTGGAACCCGATATCTTGCAACGAGAGAAATGGTAATGTGTGATGTTGAACACATTGGTCTAGTTTTTCTTCCGATGGGAAAAGTGTTGGGTGTGTGTAGTGTTCTAACCACTTTCTAGCATAGGGAGTGTAGACCACGTAGGGGGTTCCGTCTGCTTTTACAATGTCATTTGTTTCGAAAATAACTTGATCTTTATGCGTGTTGAATGTTATGTTACGGTCCTTTAAGAAGGAAGCAATTTCTTGGTCTCTCTTCTCGGCATAGGGTTCGTAATCGCGATTGGTATAGATAGCGGTAACAGGATATTTTTCTGTAAGTGATTGGATAATTTCTAAGGGGTTTCCGTGAAAAATGCCTAGCCCAGTACCATGGGATTTTAGCTTTTTATTCATTAGAGTTAATCGATGATGAATAAAATTTACACGGGC
This sequence comes from Flavobacteriaceae bacterium, assembly GCA_013214275.1. Taxonomy (GTDB): domain Bacteria; phylum Bacteroidota; class Bacteroidia; order Flavobacteriales; family Flavobacteriaceae; genus Polaribacter. The sequence continues at coordinate 13,721 of JABSPP010000014.1, read as the reverse complement.
ATCGTCTTTGGGAAGTTGATCTAAAATATTCGTATCAAAAATAAATATGGGGAGTACGTTTCCGTGTTTTTTGAGTGCCTGATAGAATCCAGTGTTGTCGTGAAGCCTGAGGTCTCTACGAAACCAAAAAATGGTAATTTCATTCATCATACTTCGTATTTTCCAAAGAGTTCTACGAGTTTCTTTTGTCGGTATTCAAAGATTTCTTCTAATTTTGGCTTGACTAAAAAAGGGTGTACCATTTGCCCTAAAATTCCAAAGGGTATTTTATAATCGATAATGTCTTCCATTTCTACCCCTCCATCTATAGGCTTTATAAAGTGTTTGTGGTGCCAAAGGGCATAGGGTCCGAAGCGTTGCTCATCAACAAAATATTCTTTGTCTTTGACATGGGTGATCTCTGTTACCCATTTGGTTTTAATGCCCATTACAGGAGTTACAATATATTGTATAATTTGTCCAGGAAACATAGGTCGGTCTGCACCAGAGAGAATATGAAATCCCATGTAGTCTGGTGTGATAGTTTTTAGGTTAGCTGGACTGGAAAGAAATTCCCAAGCTTGATTCATTGTGATAGGGATATTTTGTGTTTTGTGGAGGCGGTATATCTTCATCTGTTTAAATGTATGCTCACTATTTGCGATTGAATGTTCTCTTTTTGTTGAACTGTTGGTCTTTACTTTGCTAACTGCTCTTCGAGGATTTTATGAATTGGTATTTGTCATGCTGATTGTGACATATTTAGTATTACTATTTGATCATTTTTCTGCTAGCTTTGGAAGTTTATTATTAGTATACATTAATTATTCACTAAAATATATAGATTTAATGAGGTCGCTATACACAACCAAACCATGTACGGTAGCAAGAGGACACTTTTAGATTTTTGTTCATTAAAAAAGGTGAAAAAGAAATAGAAAATTAGAGCTGTTAGCAAGGTAATTCCTATTTGTGCTACAAATACCTGGTGCTGATTAAAAAATATATAGTTCCAACTTACATTAAGCATGACTTGTATTGCATAGAGTAGTCGTCTCTTTTGATTGTTTTTAGCAAAAAAAAGATACATTAGATATATAGAAAAGCAGATCATAATGATTGTCCATGCAGCTCCGAAAACCCAGCCTGGAGGTGTCCAAGGAGCTTTTTCGAGTTGGGCATACCAAGAAGACTGAGGCCCGTTGTTCATGAGGAAATTCCCTAGAGCCAATCCGCCAAAATTGATGACAAGAAAAAAAATGAAGTACTTAACTTTTAACATTGTTACGAGCCCTGTAAAGTATCTATCTTTTTTAGAATTTGATCTGCTTCCAAGTACTTCTGATCGCTGGCACTTCTGTTAACTGATTGCAAATCAAACCCTTCTTTCATTAGTTTTTTGTACTGATCTTGAAGTTTTTCAATTTCAGTTTTCCTCTTAAACAATCCAAACATTGCGTTCTAGGTTAAATATTTTGTAATTTTTCTACTGGTTGGCTTGGTGATGGAGTAGTAGTGATCGATGAGTTCACCATTTTCATCAATCAAATATTTCTGAAAATTCCACTTTACCGAGGAGCTCCTCTTTCCATTTTCAGATTTTTGAGTTAACCAATTATACAGTGGATGTTGGTTGTTTCCTTTAACATCGACTTTTTCTGTGATAAGAAAGTTAACACCATAATTGACTTTACAAAATTCTTGGATTTCGCTTGAGGTTCCGGGCTCTTGTTTCCCGAACTGATTACAGGGAACACCAATAATCATTAACTGATCTTGGTACTGATCATATAATTTTTGAAGATCTCTATATTGTGGTGTAAATCCGCATTTGGAGGCTACGTTCACAAAGAGTATTTTTTTTCCTTTGTAATCTAATAAGTTGATGGGTTTTCCTTGTAAAGAATTAATTTTTACGTGATATATTTGGTTTAAAGCTGACATTGGGATGTATTTATTGGTGACCTCTAAATTTTAAAGCTTACAATACCACAGTCCATTTCAAAAATTTGTCCAGATATTGATAAAGATTTTTCTGAGAGTAAAAATTCGGCCATGACTGCGACTTCATCAGGATGTAAGTATTTCTTTAGAGGATGCCGTTGAATGATGCTGTCAATCATTTTTTCATTTCGCAATAATTTTGAAGCCAAATCTGTATCTGTAATTGTTGGAGCAATTGCATTAACACGTATGGTTGGTGCAAGTTCCGCACCTAAAGATTTTGTTAAGCCTTCTACAGCAGATTTTGCAGTAGCAATACTAGCATGAAATGGCATTCCTAGTTTGGAAGCAACCGTACTGAAGAGAACAATTGCAGGTGAATTTCCTTTTTTGAGAGCTGGTAAATAGTGCTGAATGACTTTTACGGCTCCAAGCACATTAATTTCAAAATCGTTTCTAAAGTCGTCTAATTTCAGTCTAGAAACTGGTTTTAAATTAATACTCCCAGGACAGTAGATTAGTGCATCCAAAGCAGAAATTTCTGGAGGACTGTCTGCCAAGATATCGCATGTGTAATGCAACAGATTTGCATGGCTTATTGGAGGTGCCGTCCTGCTGATGTTGATGATCTGGTTGTTATTCACCAGCTTCTTGAGGGTAGCAAGGCCAATGCCCTTACTCCCTCCAATGATTGCAATTTTACGCATCTTAGGCTGCTGTTAAGGGACGACCTTTCAGCCTTTTTTCTATCTTTTGTTTGATGACAGTCAACCGCTTCATTAAATCCATCAATTCACCATCTTTATTTTTTTTGTAAATTTCGTTAATCCCTAGAATTAAAGCTTTTACTTCTCTAGAGGCTAAAATACGATCACTAGTCGTCACAAACCTGTGCTTTCTTTGCTCAAATTCGAGTCCTTTTTCTATAATGTCCATGATTAATTATGATTTATATAGTTTAATAATTCGTTGATTTTGGAAGAGGAATTAAATCGTCCCCCATAATGTGAAGTTACTGTTGCTGATGTATCATCTTGAACACCTCTTGATGATACGCATAGGTGTTTAGCGTCAATAATGACCGCTACGTCTTCTGTTTGTAAAGCAGTTTTTAATTCTTCTGCTATTTGATTGGTTAAGCGCTCTTGTACTTGAGGTCTTTTAGCGTAATACTGAACGATCCTGTTGAGTTTTGACAAACCAATTACTTTTCCAGATGAAATATACGCTACATGGGCTTTACCGATGATTGGCACAAAGTGATGTTCACAGTTGGAGTAAAAAGTAATGTCCTTTTCTACCAACATCTGATTGTATTGGTATTTATTGTCAAACAACGCTATTTTAGGCTTATTTTTTGGGTCGAGTCCTGAAAAAATTTCTTCAACATACATTTTAGCGACCCTGTCTGGTGTCCCTTTTAACGAATCGTCCGTTAAGTCTAATCCTAAAACATCCATGATTTGTTGAAATAAAGATGAAATTTGTTTTTTCTTTTCATCGTTGGTGGTTTGAAATGCATCTGCTTTCATTGGTGTTTCTAAACCAGTGAACATGTGATCATCCCCGACTTCATCGAAAGTGAATCCATTTAATCTATATCCATTTTTTTTTGTTTGGATTAATGTTTTGATACTCATTTAATTTGTCTTTTTTTAGTGCTGTCTTTAAGTAACTCTAAGCTTAAAACAAAGCACTGTTCTTATCTTTTTGAAATAGAGTTGTTCGAGATTTGCTTTTGGCGCGAGCATTTAAATCGTCCTTTATCAAATTCTCTCAGTTTACTATGTTTTGTTTTTCTACCTTGAACTCGCTTACGCCAAAGTTTAAAACTTTTAAGTTTCATTTTAGATCTCATAAGAGCAATGACCTGCTGCTCGCTAAGTCCAAACTGAAACTTAATGGCATCGAACGTGGTTCTGTCTTCCCATGCCATTTCAATAATTCTGTCAATTGAACGTGTTGTTAAATTATTCATACGCGGGAAATGAAAATTTTTCTTGGCTTTCAACCTTTAATCGAAACATTTTTTTGATGAAACTTTTGTTTTCTTTTAAAGTTCTATTATTCTTGAATCTGATAAATTTCCCATCTGCATGGATGCTTAAACCATAAGACTTATAAATGACCAGTTTTCTGTATGGTATCGCCCAAGTGTAATTCTCTAGTCCTTTAGTTATTCTTACTAAAATACCATTGGGGCGTAATTCAATATTGCCATAGTTAAGATCAGATACTCTGTTCAACAAACTATTGAAATTTTGACTAACTTCTTCTACGATCATTCTTTTTGATCCAATACCACCAATTTTAAGTGACTCGAAGAAAGAAAAGCAATGACCAAGACAATCATTGATGATTTCTGATGTTTCGCTGTTTTTGTATGTTGTATTGAATATCATTTCAAGTATTTACATCCAAATATAGTTTTGTTTGATCAATTTATCAAATTGTTGAACAAAAATTAACATTTTGTTATGAATCGTTAAAAAATCGTTTTATCCAGCTCATTTTCAGCTAAATAATCGCCTTAATGTAAATATTAATAATCGTCAAGCGATGATTTGTCGGTAGTTTATTTTAGGGAATACGGTGTTTAAGTTGTTCATTCAAACATTGGTTATTCATTTGCAAGCATTCTATTGCGATCGCTAATTGTATGTTTGTCTAAAATTCTGTTACCTTCCTTTTTGACAAGAGAACTCTTACGTATTCCCCATAGGATATCTGAGGCCTTTTTTCTACTTTTTTTAATATCGACTACTGGATGAGGATAATTTTTCCCTAGATAAAAATTATTAAATTCTTGTTCAAGAGGAGTCATAGTGAAAGGCTCTTGAGCAAAATGTGTATCCAGATTTGCTAATTCTGGCACCCATTTTTTGATGAATATGGCGTCTTGGTCATGATCAAACCCATTTTTAATGGGGTTGTAAATTCGCAAATTATTGATGCCTGTTTCTCCTGCTTGCATTTGAAGTTGAGGAAAGTGAATTCCGGGTTCAAAATCTAGAAACATTTGTGAGAGGTGAGTGGTAGCGTCTTGCCATGGCTGCCAGAGAATGTGAGTAAAAAAAGAAACAGTGAGGGCTCGCATCCGAAAGTTTAGATATCCTGTTTCTTTTAAACATCTCATACTAGCGTCAACCAACGGAAATCCTGTTTGACCTGTCTTCCATGCCTTTTGATAGTTCTTTGAAATGGATTTTTTTAGTTTATGATACCCTTTATTGATGCTAGCCTCTTCCATGGTGTGTTCCATTTCAAACTTCTGAATAAAGTGAGCTTGCCATCGAAGTCTAGAAAGGAAAGCACCTATATGCCTTCGATTACTCTGTGTTTTGATTTCCTGCCCTTGCTGGAAGATTTCTCTGACTGAGAAATTTCCCCACGCTAAATACGGGGATAGCCTACTACAGCTTTTTCTTGAAGGAGCTGGTTGTGAAATATGAAACATATAGTTTTTATGACGATATTTGAAAAAGCTGTCTGCATATTTCCGACCCATAACCCTACCTCCTTTTTGAAATAGCGTTTGTTGAGGAGTTTGAAGGCTTATTTTTTGAGAGATGTGCTCAATATCTTCAATCTCTTGTAAACAAAGTATTTGATCTTTTTGAGGCTGAAAAACTTTTAAAGGTTGGCTCATGTATTCATTCCAATCCTCAAACCATGTCTCTCTGTTTTGAAGCCCTCTTTGAACGCCATTATTGATGTTTTCTATCCAGCAAATATTATTGTTGCGACAGTACCGTTTAAAATCACGGTCTCTGTCATAAGTTACCAAAATGCCGGTTTCTATGTGGGAGAATACCTTGTCAATTTTATAAAAATTTTGAATTTGATTAAAAACGCCAATGATATCAGACTGAACGGTGAGCACTTTCGTATTCAACGCATCCAATTCAGCATTGATATCAACCAAGGATTCTTTTATAAAGTTCCAATGTCGTTCACTATAGTGGGGATCGTCCATTAGCATATTTTCAAATACAAATACAATTAGAAATCGTTTTTTTGCGATAATTGCATTAGCTATGGCTTCATTGTCGTGAAGTCTTAAATCTCTTTTTAACCAAACGATATTAATGGTTTCTCTGTCATTCATTTTCTAGATTTTTTAGAAAGTTTTCTGCGTTACTGATATGTTGATGTTTAGTTTCTGGCGTCATTTTATCAAAAGTTCTAATAAGCATTCCCAATCTTGGGTTGCTCAAAAAGAAATCACGATGTTTATCCATAAAGTTCCAAAACAAGCCATCCCAAATTTTTTGCCACGGTCCTTTTTTGTAATTACTCATTTTCATGATATAATTTGAACTACTGATATAAGGTTTAGTGGACATCAAACCTCCATCCGCATATAGGCTCATTCCATATACATTAGGAACCATTACCCAGTCGTATGAATCGATGAACAGCTCCATAAACCACCGATACACATCATCAGGATCAAACTCACACAGTACCATAAAATTTCCTAAAATCATCAAACGTTCTATATGGTGGGCATATCCTGTTTCCATTATTTTTTTGATCACATCGTCTATGGGTTGAATTCCTGTGGTACCATCATAAAATGAGGCTGGAATTTTACGTGAGAAGTCCCAGAAATTTTTTGTTCTTTCTTCTGTGCCTTTAACTTCATAAACTCCCCTAATAAATTCACGCCACCCTAAAATTTGACGGACAAAGCCTTCTGTTGAGTTTAGTGGAACATGGTTGTTCTTTGCAAAATCAATGGCCTTTTCAATCACGTACCTTGGATTTAGAAGCCCTACGTTTATTAGAGGTGATAATAAGCTGTGATTCAGAAAATGTTCTTCTCGTACAATGGCATCTTCATAAACACCAAATTCGTGAAAGCGAAATTCAAAGAATTGCTCTAGCCATGACTCTGCAGAAGAAAAATCAATTGGATAAGTCACGAAATCGGTTATTTTACCATAGTGATGCGCAAAGTTTTTTTGAACATATTGTTCAGCTTCGAGGTGGTATTCAGATTTTAATGCATTCACAATGCTTGGAGGGACTTTATCTTTTGGGTATTTTTTTCGATTATCGCTATCATAAGTCCATTGACCACCCTCTGGTTTTCCCTGATCCATTAAAATGTTTCGATTGGTTCGCTGATTTTTATAGAATGCTGTTTGAAAAAATTTCTTTTTTGTTGGTTTGAAGAATGAACTCAGTTCTTTTTTTGTGTTGATAAAAAGAGGATTTTCATACCAAACAATCGAGACTTCTTTAGCTACTTGATCGATGTGTTTTTGTAGCCAATTATCAGTGGGGTCTATAAGGTGAATGTCAGTGATACCTTTTGAAGCTAAAGAAGCAATTAAATACCTTACGTCTGAGCTTTCTTCGAGAGCCTCGATATAATAGACAGTTTTGCCAATCGACAAGAGATAGGATTCATAGGCTCTCATCGAGGCTCTGTGAAATGCAATTTTCTGTTTGTGGAATCGGTAATGAGTGAAGAATAGGAATTCTTCAACAAGATACACCGTTCCGATAATTTTCAGAACTTCTGAGGTTCTGAAAAGTTGATGTGGAAAGATTATTGTGACACTTGTTTTTTTCACATCCAATCAATTAAAATAAGCTAGGCTGTAGCCATAAATTTCTGAATTTTTGACTGGCATCATATCGCTCAGCCTGTAATTGTGTGTTGAATTTTCGATCCCTAGGATCATTACCAACACCAGAGACATACATCCAGTTCCCATAATTGCTGTGTACGTCATAATCAATGAGCTTTTCTTCAAAATATGCTGCACCTATTCGCCAATCCAATTCCAACTCTTTAGCAAAGAAGGAAGCTACATTTTGACGACCGCGGTTGCTCATCCATCCTGTTCTCTTTAGCTCTATCATATTAGCATTTACAAAGTTGTCTGATGTTTTACCCTCTATCCAATTTTTTATAGTATCTGCATCTCTATTCCATTCATATTTCTTTTTAAGAATACCATCTATTTGGAAAATATCATTTCCAAACTTCATAGAGACGTATTTAAAGTAATCTCTCCAGATAAGCTCAAAGATCAACCAATAAGTGGATTGATTTTTGTAGTGTTCTTGCTCAAATTTCTTCACATGCCAATAAATTGTTCTTGCCGAAATACTCCCATTAGCCAGCCAAGGTGAGAATTTAGAACTGTATTCTGTTCCTAGTAGTCCATTTCGTGTTTTTTTGTAGAAACCTAACTGTTTGGTTTTAAAAAAATAATCATTAAGTCGTTTCAGTGCCGCTGTTTCACCTCCAGAAAACGGAAATGCTGTCCTGCTGTCTATCTCCAAATCTTCAAAACCTAGCTCTTTAAGTGAAGGTATTGGAGTTCGTTTTGAAACAAGGTTGTCTTTCTCGAAGGTTTTTCCTATGACGAGTGTAGGCTGAATTTTGACATATTTTTCTACCTTTTTTCTGAAATTGCTAAATACATTTGGAATTTTTTGGGGATCAGAAAGGATATCGTTTGGATGATAAAGAAATTGATTGTAAAACTCTACAATTTCAATGTGATTCAACTTGGATTGCACCTGTTTTTTTTCTAGACATTCTTCATGAGTCCACTCCTGTTGTTTGTAAATACTACAAATATTATATGCTTTACAAATTGCGGGAATGGTATTTTCAGCAGTGTCTAAGAAAAAGAGCAGAGAGATGTTTTTTTGAAGTAGGTTCTGCTTGAGATCTGTTAAACTCTCTAAAAGGAATTGTAGTCTATGAACCCCTAACTTTTGGAAGCCGAAGTTCGATTTTTTGAATAACAAAGGATCCAGACAATAAACACCTATCAGCCGTTCATTCTCAAGGATCGCCTTTTCCAAGACTGCATTATCTTGAACTCGAAGGTCATTTCCAAACCAAACTAATCCTGTTTTTTTTTGTTTCTTCTGCATCGTTCACTACAGTATTTTACGCGTTCCCAATCTCTTTTCCATTTCTTTCTCCATAGAAATGGTCGTCCACAAACCAGACATATTTTTTCTGGTAACTGTTGCTTTTTCATTTTTTGACAGCTACCAAGCGGTTGATCATTCCATTGAATACAAGCCAGTGGAACGGGGTCACCAGATACCAATACAACCTACCAGCGATTCCTCTAGGTCTAAAGGTGGCCGTTTGGTGTAATTTGTCATTCTCAATCTTAAATTCTAACCAAGCCTCTCCGGGTAATTTCATTTCTGCATAAAGCAGTAATTTTTTTCTTTTTTTATCTGCATAGATCACTCTCCAAAAATCTAGTGCATCTCCTGCATGTAACTTATGAGGATTTGTTCGACCTCTCCTCAACCCTGTACCTCCCACAAACTGATCTAATACTCCCCTAATTTTCCATAGAAATGTGCCATAGTACCATCCCTTATCACCTCCAATGGACCAGATTTTGTTTAACGTTATCTGTGTATCAATAATTTCTCGCTGTTTAAAATCTTTGAAACAGCCAAACTTTGGAACGTTTATGAATCGGTGGATATAGTCTTTTAGGCGTCCACTGCTTATGTAAGAATCTTTCCAGCTAGAGAGAATGCTATTTTGCTCAATCTTTATGAATGCTAGTTGTACAGCTTTCTTGTAGTTCATGGGACTCACGTCTAGTAACGTATTCACTTCTGAGGGTTTCCCAATAATTTCAATACCCATACTGTTTACTAGCGAAGATGCTAGTTTGTATGACGTGGAGGTCACAAAATAAAGCCAATACGATGAGAGCTTTGGAGTCATTACAGGCACTGTGATGATTGTTCTTTTTAATGCTCTAACTTGAGCAAATTGGAGAAGCATTGCTTTGTAAGTGAGAATTTCAGGGCCATAAACATCAAAAGACTTATTGAATGTGTTGCTGTTTCCAGCAGCTCTTGATAGGTAACTCAATACATCGCGAATTCCTATGGGTTGCGTTTTGGTATGAAGCCATTTTGGGGCAATCATGATGGGAAGTTTTTCCACAAGGTCACGAATAATTTCAAAGGAAGAACTTCCAGAGCCAACGATAATCCCTGATTTGAAGGTTGTTAAATTATATATATCTGATTTTAAGGTTGATTCTACATTTTTTCTAGAAAGTAAATGTTTGGAAAGTTTAGTATCATTGGTAATTCCACTAAGATAGATAACCTGTTGAATATTTGTGTTTTCTATAGCTCTCTTGAAATTAAAAGCACATCGCTCCTCAAGAATATGGAATTCTTTTGCTGAGTTCGACATGGAGTGAATGAGATAGTAAGCAATATCTACATCTGTTGGAATACCTTGAAGTGATGCTGATTTTAAAAAATCTGCTTCAATAAATTCAATATTTTTTTCGTTTGAATACTGATGTTCTACACGAGCAATGTCTCTTACAGTACAGACTAAGCTATGACCTTCGTTCAATAAAATGGGAATTAAACGCTTACCTATATAGCCTGTCGCACCTGTAATCAGTATTCTCATATTAGTCCATTTGAAATATTTTTTTTGGACGCTGATATTCTAAACGCGTGTTTCCCTTTGCAACTGCATAGGCATCGAGACCATTAATTGCTGCAACGTTACCTTTAGATAAATCGATAAAACCATCTTCTTGAACAAGTTCGTTCTGGATGTACAGGTCTTCTATTTCTGCGATGATATGCAATACTCCGTTAGTCTTGATGTAGTATTCTTCTTTAAAACGCATTTTCATTTGAACGGGACATCCTTTTACAAAGGGAGCAATACATCCATTTTTGTATTCAGTCTCTAACGCAGTCATGTCAAACTCAGAAATTTCATGAGGATATTTTGCTGAAGTGTGATGTGCATCTGCAAGAATATCTTCGTGAACATGGTTAATGGTAAAAACTCTTGTCTGTTTTATGTTTTTATAGGTGTTTCTGGGAACGGTGGTAGGACGTAAAATAAACCCAAGAACGGGTGGATTGGACCCCAAATGAGTCACAGAACTGAAAACGGCGACATTAGTGATGCCATCTTTAGAGACAGACCCCAACAAGTTGGCAGATTTGTACCCAGAGCAAGAGTTGATGAGATTGATTCTGTAAACATGTTGCAATTGGTCTATTTTTTTTCTTGAATAATGCATCATATGTTCGTATAATTCTTAATTTTAATATCATTTGCTTTAAGATCAAACATTAGATTGTAAAGACCAAAAAAAGTTCTATTGATATAGATAAAGTGTTTTGATCCACGATTTCCATTCATATTTCGCAATTCAGTACTTTTTGTATAGCGTTCACTCAAATCAGCAATCTGACCAAAGAAATTACCATTGCTAAAGTCAAATATTTCTTCATTAAAAGGCTGTGTAAAAACGGTTAATAGTTCATGGAACATTTCGGTAAAAAATGCTATTTCTTCAGGAGAATCATCTGCTCTTAAAATTTCCAGTTCATATAGTTTCTTTGTAAAAAACTTGGGATTTTTTAAATTTTCTTGGTTTGCAAGTTCGAAATAGGGAGTATAGAATTCATTGGGGATTGTTTTCATACATCCAAAATCTAAAGCAACTAGCTTTCCTTCTTTTGTAACTAAAAAATTCCCAGGGTGTGGGTCTGCATGAACTTTTCTGAGTACATGTATTTGATACATATAAAAGTCCCACAACGCTTGTCCTAATTTTTGTGATAACTCTGGATTTTCATTATAAGCAGTGAATTCAGATAAATGTTCTCCTTTCATATAATCCATAGTGATAATTCTTTCTGAAGAAAATTCAGGATAATAATTTGGGAATATCAAATTGGGAATATGTTCACATGCTTTGGCAATTTCTTGGCTTTGCGCTACCTCTAAAATATAATCTGTTTCTTCTAACAATTTATGTTCCACTTCTTTAAAATATTTATCCGAATCTTTCCCTTTTATGTTGAACATTCTCATGGCTATGGGTTTTACCATAGAGAGGTCAGAAGTGATACTATTGGAAACTCCTGGATACTGAATTTTTACTGCTAGGTTCTTTCCATTCTTTTCTGCAAGGTGAACTTGCCCAATACTAGCAGCATTTACAGAAGAGGAATTAAAGGAATCAAAAATTTCACTAGGGTGTTTTCCAAAATATTTTTTAAATGTCTTTATGACGAGGGCAGGAGATAGAGGAGGAACCGAAAATTGAGCCAAAGAGAACTTTTCAACATACGCTTGAGGGAGTATATTTTTCTCCATACTTAACATCTGCGCCACCTTTAATGCACTCCCTTTAAGCTTTTTCAAACCATCATAGATATCATCTGCATTGTTCTGATTGAGTCGTGATTTCGCTTCCTCTTCTGAGTTGATCAACTTATCTCCATAATACTTTATATAATTCACACCTATTTTAGCACCTGTTTGTACCAATTTAGAAGCACGTTGGATCTTTGAAGTTGGAATTTTATTGATACTTTTCACTCCTTTAAATTTACACCAGCTGTTTGGTATTTAATCATTTTGTTTTGTTAGGATATTGACCTTTTTAAGGAATCCATTATGGTGGACTTCATATCATTTAATTCTTACACGTTTTTTCTTTGAATAAAAATTTTCCCAAATCAATTACGCTTTGAATGGCTGTTGTATCGATTAAATCGAAACTTGCATTCACTGACTTTTCAATGAATATGTCTGTTTTCTCAAAGGAAGATGAGGTATCGTTGAGCCAAAATTTAATGGTTGTCAATAACTGCACCCAAGCCAAACTTTGTATCCCACAATCTTGTAATCTTTCTAATGAATCCACATTTGAATCCATAATATTAATGTCTAAATTTTTGATGTAACCCGTAAATGATTTTTTTAACTTGTGAAGTGACTTTAACGATTTCAGATAGTTCTTTTCGTTGGATAGAGCAAAAACTACATAACTCCTGTTAGCTGTTAGATTTTCAAAAAAGGTATAGTAGAAACTCAACAATTTGGTTCTGCTGTCATATGCTTTGTATTCTTCGCTTTGGTTAAGTATTGTCTGAGTATTATCGGAAAATAGTTTGAATATTTCAGACGCTAACGCTTCAAAAGATTTGAAATGTTTGTAGAAAAGAGTCTCTTCAAAATTGTTTGCTTTTGCAAAGCTAAATACAGAACTAGGAGGCTTACCATGATCTAATATATACTCCATAAACCATGAAATAAGATCGTTTTTTGTCACTGCTTTTTTTTTGGCCATTTTATAAATATTTAATGTAAAATTACAAAATGTTTAATTATTTGAAGAAAATGTTAAACAAAATGTTTGTTAAAAATTTATTTTTAGAAAAATCAGAACTTTACCAATAAAAAATAACCTCTCACTGAAATTATCGATAAGTATTTATTCTTCAATTAAAAAAATATTTGTGATTTCTAGCAAGGGTAAATATCAAAAAAAGTACATTTGTAAAAGTCAAAAAAAAAGAAACATGTCTGATACTGTCGAAAAAATTGAATGCTTAATCATAGGTTCAGGACCAGCAGGTTATACGGCTGCCATCTACGCTTCTAGGGCTGACTTACAGCCGGTCATGTACACGGGTTTGCAAATGGGGGGACAGTTGACAACCACCACAGAAGTTGATAATTTTCCAGGATATCCCAATGGAACTGATGGGACGATGATGATGGAAGATTTAAAAAATCAAGCAGAAAGGTTTGGTACTGATGTTCGTTTTGGAATGGTAACCAATGTTGAGTTGTCAAAGGAAGTAGGTGGGGTTCACAAGGTCATTGTAGATGATGGTAAAATAGTAGAAGCAGCTACCATAATCATCTCCACAGGAGCTTCCGCAAAATATTTAGGTCTCGAAAATGAACAGCGTTTGATAGGTGGAGGAGTCTCTGCATGTGCAAC
>JABSPP010000139.1 GCA_013214275.1 Flavobacteriaceae bacterium | reverse complement strand
ACTGATTAACAGTAAATTAGAAACCAAAGGAAAGAAATTATTGAACTTTTTCTAGGATTACAACATAGAAGCGATAACAGCGGCATCCTTTTTTGTCCTGTGTAGGCAAAAAAGATACAGCGGATAGCGCGACCCGCAGGAGGACGCCCTAAAAAACTTTACAAATGGTTTCTAAAATCGCAGTTATTTCTTTTGGATTTTGTCTGGAAATAACAATACTTTTTTCTCCTTGTACAAACTTCCCAAAGCTCTTTTGAAGGCTTTTTTGCTCATTTGCAAGTGGAATTTAATGGCTTCTGGACTGCTTTTGTCGGTAAGGTTTAAGATACCTCCGTTCTTTATTAAATGTGTTATAATTTTCTCTTTGTCACCATGAATCGTATTTCTGTAACCCATAGGTTGTAACGATACATCAATCTTTCCATCTTCTCGAATATTTTTGATAAATCCTATGGTTTTTTGTCCTTCTTCTAAGGGTTTGAATACCTCATTTTTATAGAGTAGCCCTTCGATAGATTGATCGATTAAAACCGTGTAGCCCAGTGTTGTTTCTACTCCAATAACAAGGGCAACCTTGTCTCCTATTTTTAGCTCCATTTATTTCAAAAAGTTAATATATTCTTTTAGAATGATATGATTCTGATCGCTTGGGGTGAAAATTTCCAATAGTTTTGGCGATTCTCCCTGATAAAAGTTTTGTAATTCTTTCTCAACTGATGCTATTGAATGGGCAGTAATATATTGAAAACCATGCATTGCACATAGGTGTTCTGCGGTTAAACAGTGAGGGGCTTCAAAATAGGCTAGTGAATCGGTATTTTGAGGACCGGGAATGATTTTAAAAATCCCTCCTCCCGAGTTATTGATGATGATGATTCTAAAATCTCTGGGAATGTGGGTGTTCCACAAGGCGTTACTGTCGTAGAAAAAACTTAAATCTCCTGTGATTAGTGTGGTTCTTAGGTTGGATGCATACGCTGCACCAATCGCTGTACTGGTGCTTCCATCTATTCCACTTGTTCCTCTGTTGCAAAAAATAGTGAGTGATCTTTTTATTTTAAACAACTGAGTGTATCGAATAATTGCACTATTGCTACATTGTACTTCTGAATGATTGGGCAGAGACTCTAAAATGCGCTCAAAAACTTTTAAGTCTGAATAGGGGGCTTTTTTCAAATAAACTGCATGCTTCTCATTGGTGTGGTTTCGGTATGCTATCCATGTCGATTCATACTCGCTTTTATCTTTATACTTGGTATGTTTACCGAATTGTGTAAAGAAAGTATTACTATCTATCTTGATATGTTTTGTTAAGGAAAAATAGGTGTCAAAAGCTCGAAGTTCGTTGACGTGCCAATGTTCTTTTGGTTGATATTCGCGCAGAAATTTTTTAATCTTTTTTGAGATGACTAAGCCTCCAAAAGTGAGTAAAATATCAGGTTGCAATGATGAGAATTCCTCTGGGGTAAGGTTGAAAATCAAGTTGTCGATCGAATGAACAAACCGATGATTATGGAGATTGGAGGTTGTTTCTGTAAGCACTAAAACTGAAGGATCGTCTGCAATCTTATCTAGCAATACTTCTAATTCGACATCGGGTTTGTGTACTCCAACGAGAATCATTTTTTTATGGTGAGAATTCCATATTTCAGCTAGCGATGGGTAATTTACTTCATCCATCTGAATCTGTTGTTCTGCTGTAAAGGGAAATTCCTTCATTAGTGGTGTTGTTTCATATAACGGCTCGTCGAATGGTGCATTGATATGGATGGGACCTTTGACTTGTGTGAGCATGGAAAAGGCTGCTGTTAGCAATTCGAAGTTCTTCTCTGTTTGCTTTTCTTGAAGGTTAGCGTTAAACAAGATATGATTTTGAAATACATTTTCTTGGCGAATTGTCTGACCGTCTCCAATATCAATCAAGTGTTTGGGTCTATCTGCTGAGATGACGACTAATGGAATCTGACTGTAATACGCTTCTGCCACTGCTGGATAGTAATTGAGTAATGCGGATCCTGAAGTGCATACGATGGCTACAGGTTTTTGTCGATTTTGTGCGACGCCTAGCGCAAAGAAAGCAGCACATCGCTCATCGACGATACTAATGGTGTCAAAATCTTTGTCATTTGTGAAACCAATGGTAAGGGGTGCATTTCTGGAACCTGGTGAAATCACTACTGTTTCGATATTGAAATGGCGACAAGCGGAGATGATGATTTGTGCTAATTCCTTTTTTGGATACATAAAAGAATTTTCTCCGACAAAGGTACTCCTAAAAAAGAAAAAATCCATGTGAGCACATGGATTTTATTGTATGGGTAATCGGATTAGTTTCCTTTTTTGTAGTCTTCTAAAAACTTTGCAAGACCTATGTCTGTAAGTGGATGTTTTAGCAATCCTTCTATAGCTTTTAAAGGACCAGTCATTACATCTGCTCCAATCTTGGCACAGTCTATTACGTGCATGGTATGACGTACAGACGCTGCTAAAATTTCTGTCTGAAAGCCGTAGTTATCATAGATCTGTCGAATCTCAGCGATTAGATGAAGTCCATCGGTAGAGATGTCATCCAAACGACCGATAAATGGCGATACATAGGTGGCTCCTGCCTTTGCTGCGAGCAGAGCTTGACCGGCAGAAAAAACTAAGGTCACATTGGTTTTGATCCCTTTATCTGAGAAGTATTTACAGGCTTTAACTCCATCGGCAATCATCGGTAGTTTTACTACTATCTGAGGATTTAACGCCGCTAATGCTTCTCCTTCTTTTACCATTCCTTCAAAATCTGTTGAGATGACTTCTGCAGATACATCGCCATCTACTAAATCACAAATAGCTTTGTAGTGATTGATGATATTTTCTTCTCCAGTAATCCCTTCTTTTGCCATTAGCGACGGGTTGGTAGTGACCCCGTCTAAAATCCCTAAAGTTTGGGCTTCTTTGATTTGATCTAAATTGGCAGTATCTATAAAAAATTTCATGTATTGATGTTTGATTTCACTTGTTTGTCACATGGAACATCTATGATTATTTCACAGGAGGATTTAAGCTTAATAATGGATGTTTCATTGTTGTGATCTAGTTTCTAGAACAAATATAGAATGAATCTCAAACCTAAGAAACTGTAAAATATACAAACCTTCCAGTAGTTATTAACACTTGTTGACGGAGTTTGTGGTGAATAGTGTAGGAAATCTAAATACTATATTTGGAATGAAGGATCAACTTTAGTAGTTAGACAGTCTTTTGTGAAAATGGTCACCTTAGAGTTTGTAGTGGTTCATCAAGAGTCTTTCGTAAGTTTTATCTGGTAGAATACGTTTAAGTACGATAGAAAATTTTTCCATAAATCCGCCAACTTTGTAGTGTGTTTTAGGACTTTTTGTATTGATAATTTGTGCTATTTTTTCTGCCATGACCAGTGGATCCATTCCTTTATCTACATGGCTATCCATCAAATCTAGGTTGGCTTGATATTTTTCCTTGTATGCAGAGTTTTCAAACACTGGCGTGTGATATCTCCCTGCTGCAATATTGGTGGCTACATCACCGGGAGCTATGTTGGTTACTTGAATTCCAAATTCTTTCACTTCCATGCGAATAGCCTCTGTTGCGAGTTCTAATGCCCCTTTGGTAGCTGAATAAATTCCGCGATAGGGCAATCCCATGTAACCTGCAATGGAGGTGATGTTAATAATGCATCCTGAGTGCTGTTTACGCATTTGAGGAAGGACTGTTTTCACTACATCAATGGCACCGAAGAAGTTGGTGTCAAATACCTTTCTCATCTCATTGGTTGGTGTATCTTCTATAGGCCCTGTAATTCCCATCCCTGCATTGTTGACTAAAACATCAATTCGTCCCTCTCGATCAACAATTAGTTCGACTACTTTGGCAATAGAAGAAACATCCATCACATCCAAAGCAATCATTTGATACCCATCAACTGATGATGACTTTGGTTCTCTACTGGTTCCATAAACGGTATCACCCTTACTCGCTAAGAGTTTAGCTGTGGCTTTCCCAATACCAGAGGAAGCTCCTGTTATCAAGACTACTTTTGACATAAAAAAGGATTCTTTTACAAAGATGAGAAAATTAGAACGAAAGGAACAGTGTTTTAAAAATCTTGAAGCACCTTCGGGAAATAAAAAAATGGCAAGCGATCTACATCACACTGCTACAACCAAGTACCCTTGCTGTGTTCCCACCCTGGGGGATTCCGAGGGAGCTAGTTGTGTAGGACTTGCCGCAACAAAGTTACAATCAATTTTTAGGTTAACAAATGAAAACTTTCTCATTTTTTGTAACAAAATTCAATATACAACTACTTATCTGTAGTTTTCTAATGTAGCGTAA
Organism: Flavobacteriaceae bacterium; assembly: GCA_013214275.1. GTDB lineage: Bacteria > Bacteroidota > Bacteroidia > Flavobacteriales > Flavobacteriaceae > Polaribacter. The sequence continues at coordinate 924 of JABSPP010000139.1, read as the reverse complement.
TCACTCCCCCTAGTAAAATCTTTATATTTGTAATTATCAACTAAATCAAAACTTATGGAAAATCAAGCTTCAAGTAAAAATATCATGCTTAATTATGGATTCGTTTTAGGAATCCTGTCAATACTTACAAGTGTTACTTCCTATGCCTTGGGTATGCACTTAGATAGAGACTGGAGATTTGGGCTCTTAGGTTTTATACTGATGGTTATTATCGTTAGTATGGGTATAAAAAAATTTAAAGTTGAGAATCAGAACCTTCTCTCTTTTGGTCAAGCGGTAAAAGTTGGTATTGGGGTTTCAATCGTAAGTGCTGTTCTCGTAACGATCTATAACCTAATCTTTATGAATTTTATTGAGCCTGATTTTATGAACCAACTTCTCCAAGTTGAAAAAGCAAAATGGATTGAAGCTGAAATGTCTTCTGAACAGATGGAAGGCGCAGAGAAAATGTTCAATCTGTTCTCTGGACCTGCTATCTCATCTGCCGCAGCTATTATTGCTTCTGCGTTTTTGGGTTTTGTCATCTCTGCCATTGCAGGAGCCATTATGAAACGAACAGAAGAGGAAGGGTACTAGATTCCCTATTTTTAGTGTGAAGAATATGATTACCTTTGTGGGGTAAGTAAAAATTTATGGACATATCGGTAGTCATACCTTTATTAAACGAAGAGGAATCTATACAAGAATTATATGATTGGATTGCATCGGTGATGCAATCCAATCAGTTTTTATATGAAATCATCTTTATTGACGACGGAAGTACTGATAGCTCTTGGCAAGTCATTGAAAAATTATCTCGGTCAAATTCATCTTTAAAGGGAATACGCTTTCAAAAAAACTACGGAAAATCACAGGCGCTGGATGCAGGGTTTAGCCTTGCTACTGGTGAGGTTGTTATTACCATGGACGCTGATCTACAGGATA
>JABSPP010000138.1 GCA_013214275.1 Flavobacteriaceae bacterium | reverse complement strand
TTTTTGCTCATAATTAAAGTTACAAATCAAATCAGTTAATCACAAAAAAAAAGACCCCCTTTTCAGACAGCCTCTTTTTTTTACACATTACATTCTGCTGTATACACAAATGGCATGAGTTCACTTAAAAGAAAAATTAGTCACTGCCATTAGATTAGCCTAGAAAAATCAGATCTTCCGTTCAACCACATAATCGATCATTTTCACCAAAGATGATTTATACTCAGATTCTTGATAGTCACTCAGAATAGTCAAGGCTTTATTTTTATAATCGTGCATTTTGCCAATCGCATACTCAATACCACCACTCTGCTTTACAAGTGCAATAACCTCTTTAACGCGTTTCCTGTTTTTATTGTGTTTTTTAATCGAATTAATGAGCCAAGCTCTCTCATTCGGCGCACATTGATTTAATGTGTAGATTAAAGGAAGCGTCATTTTCTGCTCTTTAATATCGATCCCTGTGGGTTTTCCTATTTTTTCATCCGAATAGTCAAACAGATCATCTTTAATTTGAAATGCCATTCCAATATACTGACCAAACTTACGCATCTGCTGAATAGTTTCTTGATTTGCTCCTACCGAAGCAGCACCAATACTACAACAAGCAGCAATTAATGTCGCCGTTTTCTGACGGATAATTTCATAATAAACATCCTCAGTAATATCCAATTTCCTGGCCTTTTCTATCTGTAACAGCTCACCTTCACTAATCTCACGAACAGCTATAGAGATCAATTTTAACAGATCAAAGTCTTCATTATCTATAGACAATAATAATCCCTTAGCAAATAAAAAATCTCCAACAAGCACGGCTATTTTATTCTTCCAAAGGGCATTAATAGAGAAGAAGCCCCTCCTGCGATTGCTATCATCCACAATGTCATCATGAACCAAAGATGCTGTATGAATCAGCTCAACAATAGAAGCACCACGATACGTGCGCTGGTCAAATCCACCATCCGAAACCATTTTTGCAATAAGGAACACAAACATCGGTCGCATCTGTTTCCCTTTCCTTCTCACAATATAATACGTAATCCTGTTGAGTAGCGGAACCTTAGAAAGCATAGAATCTTTGAACTTCTCTTCAAAGCGTTCCATTTCTTTTTGAATAGGATATTTTATTTCCTCGACAGGTTTCATATTGGATAGCGAAATTACAAAATTAAGTCCAGTAAATCTGGATATTCCTGCGTGTCATCTGTTACTCTCTCCTAAGATAGAAGGACCCAATTACACCTGCAATCATCAGTAAAATTGAGCAAAAAGAGATTGTAAAAGCAACATTGTTAAAAACTTTAGAGACTAGATCCCAAGAATCAAAAATACTAAAGAAGCCTATTAGTTCTCCCAAAAAGAAGGCCACTATCCAAACCAATAATGCCGAGATGTAAAATGATTTTTTTAGCAAGAGTATTTAATTTTTATTGGCCAGCTGACCACAGGCAGCATCAATATCCTTTCCCCTAGAACGTCTCACATTTACAACAATATCATTCATTTCCAAATGAGAGATATAATTGTTAACAGCACGAGAGCTAGCTTGTCGAAATTCCCCATCATCAATCGGATTATATTCAATCAAATTTACCTTGGCAGGGATTATTTTACAAAACTCAACCAAAGCTGCGATATCTTTCCTTCCATCATTAATTCCATCCCAAACAACATATTCATAGGTAACTTTCCGTTTGGTTTTTTGATACCAATACTGCAATGCATCGGCTAAATCATCCAATGGAAATATTTTATTGAAAGGCATAATCGAAGTTCTTACCTCATCAATTGCAGAATGAAGAGAAACAGCTAAATGAAACTTCACACAATCATCAGCCATCTTTTTTATCATCTTAGGAACCCCAGAAGTGGATAAGGTAATACGTTTTGCAGACATCCCCAGTCCCTCTGGTGAGGTAATTTTGTCAATAGCCTTTAAAACGTTGTTATAATTCATCAGTGGCTCTCCCATCCCCATAAAAACAATATTCGACAATCTTTGTTGGTGGTACAAACGACTTTGTTGATCTATCGCCACAACCTGATCGTAAATCTCATCAGGATTCAGATTTCGCATGCGTTTTAATCGAGCCGTTGCACAAAATTTACAATCTAAACTACATCCCACTTGACTAGACACACAAGCAGTAGTTCTTGTGTCGGTTGGAATTAAAACAGATTCAACAATCAATCCATCGTGGAGGCGAATACCATTCTTAATAGTTCCATCAGCACTGCGCTGCATCGAGTCCACCTTTATGTGATTGATTACAAAATGTTCCTCCAACATAACACGAGTTGCCTTAGAAATGTTAGACATTTCTTCAAAAGAATGCAGTGATTTGTTCCACAACCATTCGTAGACCTGATTTCCGCGGAATGCTTGATCGCCTCGATCCAAGAAAAACCTCCTGAGTTCCTCTTTTGTCAACGATCGTATGTCTTTTTTCTGAAATTCCACCACCACCAAAGATAAGGACTTTCATGCGGTTCAACGCTACAAAAAGGAACGGTAAGGGTAAAAATCATTTACTGTAATATAAGGGCGTTCCCCTGCGGGTCGCGCTATTCGCTATATCTTTTTTGCCTTGTAAGGACAAAAAAGGATGCCGCTTTTATCGCTAACGCAAGCCCCAAAGGAACTTTAAGGTAGAATAACAAAATTGGTCACTGCCATTTGAGTTGAGTCGATATCCCTTACAGAATTAACATAGCATCCCCGTACGAATAAAACTTATACTTTTCTTTAACAGCCTCTTGATAAGCTTCCATAACAAAATCATATCCAGCAAAGGCAGCCGTCATCATCAATAAAGTTGATTTTGGAGTGTGTAAGTTGGTGATCATAGAATTAGCAATGCTAAACTCATAAGGAGGAAAGATAAACTTGTTCGTCCACCCCCTGAATGCATTCAATCGCTGGTTTGCAGATACAGAAGACTCAATAGAGCGCATTACAGTAGTTCCTACCGCACAGACTCTTTTCTTTTGATCCAATGCATCATTAATAGTTTTTGCACTTCCTTGAGGAATAATAATCTGTTCCGAATCCATTTTGTGTTTAGATAAGTCCTCAACCTCTACGGGGCTAAAAGTACCAAGACCTACATGTAACGTTAACTCGTCAAAATCTACACCCTTAATTTCCAAGCGCTTCATTAGGTGCTTAGAAAAATGAAGTCCCGCAGTTGGTGCTGCCACAGCTCCTTCATGCTTAGCAAAAATCGTTTGATAACGTTCTTCATCCTCAGGTTCTACGGCTCTTTTAATGTATTTTGGAAGTGGTGTTTCTCCTAATTCAATTAATTTCTTTCTGAATTCTTCGTAGCTTCCATCAAATAAAAAACGCAGTGTTCTCCCCCTAGAAGTCGTATTGTCAATTACCTCAGCAACCAAGCTGTCGTCTTCACCAAAAAATAACTTATTCCCAATTCTGATTTTTCTTGCAGGATCTACAAGCACATCCCATAATCTGTTCTCAGCATTTAATTCTCGTAATAAGAATACTTCAATTCTAGCGCCAGTCTTCTCCTTATTCCCATACATTCTGGCAGGAAAAACTTTTGTATTATTCAAAATCATCACATCTCCCTCATCGAAATAGTCAATCAAATCTTTGAATAATTTATGCTCAATGGTTTGATCTTTTCTGTTCAAAACCATAAGACGAGCCTCGTCTCTGTGCTCAGAAGGGTATTCTGCCAATAGTTGTTCTGGCAAATCAAAGTTAAAATTGGATAGTTTCATATAAATTAATGCTAACTGTTTGGAATTCGATTATTTTGTTTTAAGGTATCGATCTTTTTATGGTCAAGTCCTTTGTGAAGGTTTTATGTAGAATACACGGTTATTTTCTCTAATGGCGGCAAATATACAACCTAGCCACAGGCGATGTCAAGTGTTTAGGGATTTAATTTACACCTCAACCAAATGAAATCCGATTTGTTTTAAATGAATCCAAAAATTTCGATAAGACTTGGTCACCACATTGGCATCTAATATTTCGATCGAAGTTAACATTCCAAGAGGAGCAAATGCCATTGCCATACGATGATCGTGGTAGGTTTTCACACGAACTCCCGAGCTCATATGTAATCTTCTTTTCAAATGTAAACTTTCGCTTGTTACAAAAATATCAGCTCCCAGCTTAGTCAGTTCAGCCTTTAACGCCTCTAAGCGATCTGTTTCTTTAATTTTTAGCGTGTGGAGACCAGTTAGATCACAAGAAATTCCCAACCCAAAACACGTAACTGCAATGGGCTGAGCGATATCTGGAGCTTTATTAAGGTCTGCTGTAAAATGAGAATTCTTATCGAGGCCAGAAATCATTGCAACTTTTTTTAGGACGATTTTATGTTCTAAAAATTCTGTGGTAACCCCAAAATGCCTGTAAATGTGACTCAATACAGAATCACCTTGCAAACTGGTCTCTTTATAGGCCGATAAGGTTATTTCAGAACCCACTTCACTGAGCGCTACAATGGAGTAGAAATAGGAAGCCGAACTCCAGTCAGACTCTACCACAATACTTCTTGATGGAATTTGCCTCAAAGGGTGAATCTCAATGTCCTGTCCATTAAAAGAAGAAGACACTCCTATCTGATCCAATAAACTTAAGGTCATTTCAATATAGGGCATGGAAGTTATCCTGCCTTGTAGTTTCAAATGCAACCCATTGGGAAGATGGGGGGCTACCAATAGTAGTGCAGAGATATATTGACTGCTAACATTTCCGTTGATATTAACTGACTTCTCAGTTAAGTCTTTACCAGTAATTTTAAGTGGAGGAAATCCTTTTTTTTCAGTGTAAGAGATATTGGCGCCCAACGCCTTGAGTGCGTCTACTAAAATCTGAATCGGACGGTGATGCATCCGATCAGAACCAGACAAAAAAACTGTTCTGCCTTTTTGTGTTGCAAAAAATGCAGTTAAAAACCGCATTGCAGTTCCCGCATGACCAATATGAATCTCGGTATCTGATGTTTTCAGAGCATGCTGTAAGTGATGCGTATCATCAGCATCTGATAAATTATCAATGGAAATCTCTGGAAATAGCTGTTGTAAAATCAATAACCGATTGGACTCGCTTTTTGAACCAGTGATAAAAATGTGATCCCTAATCAGCTTTTTTGCTACACCTTCAATTCTGATATTCATAACCAATACAAATCTGATTTTAATTGCTTAAATTTAGGCTTCTCAAAAACTAACTGACGATGTTTAAAAAAATATTTTAGGGTTACCCATTTTAATCACAAATACTTGTATATGAGTATATTATTTTGTAATTTGTATGTAAATATACAAAAA
>JABSPP010000137.1 GCA_013214275.1 Flavobacteriaceae bacterium | reverse complement strand
AGGAAAATTACCATTTATACTAAAAAGGAGTCAAGCTTACATCGGAGTTCTGATTGACGATTTGATTACGAAAGGCACCGAAGAACCCTACAGAATGTTCACTTCTAGAGCAGAATACAGAACACTATTACGTCAAGATAATGCAGATTTGAGATTGACACCCTTTGGATATGAACTAGGATTAGTATCTGGTGACCGAATGACTCGAGTTAAAGAAAAACAAGATAAAACAAAAAAACTGATACAATTTTTAAAAGAGACCAGTGTTAATATAGAGCAAGTAAACCCGATATTAGAAAAGAAAAGCTTAGCTCCAATTAAACAAGGGATGAAAATGTACAAGATTGCATCAAGGCCTCAGTTAACGCTCTCTGATTTTAAAAACATAGACGCGTACACAAACTTTATAGACGATCTTGAGATTGATGGAGAAATAATAGAGCAAACGGAAATACACTTAAAATATTCAGGGTACATCGAAAAAGAAAAAGCCAATGCAGACAAATTAAACCGTTTAGAAAATATAAACATCCCCCTATCATTTAATTATAATAATGTAAAGTCGCTTTCTTTTGAAGCGAGAGAAAAGTTAATCAAAGTTCAACCAACAACGATATCGCAGGCGAGTAGAATAAGCGGGGTATCCCCAAGCGATGTTTCCGTGTTGCTTGTTCATATGGGAAGATAAAAAGATTTTTCAACAATGTTTCACATGGAACACGACGCAAATTTTTCAAAATGAGAGAAAAAGAATTACACAAAGGGGTTGTTGCTTTCTTAGATTGCAAAGACCATTTAGTTTCCAAGGAAATGTACGAAGTTATGCGTAACGTGGAGTTAGAAATGCTAGTAACATCTCCTATACCAACTGATATAGAGGACTATTATGAATCGGATAAATACCAATCCCATTTCAATCACGAAATCAGTCTTTCTAATATTTTTTATAATTACGTTAAAAATATATCCTTTAAACGTAAAGAATCTATTTTTAGAGATAGAAATAAAAATAAATCAGTTCTAGATATTGGAGCAGGAAACGGAGCTTTTCTACATTTTTGTAAGAAAAAGAAATATCAAGTTTTTGGTGTGGAACCCAACGAAAAAGCTAGAAGAATTGCTAGAAGAAAAGGAGTGATTCTAGAAAATTCCATCGAAAGAGTAACATCCCAACAATACGATGTTATCACAATGTGGCACTCCCTTGAGCATGTTCTCAATTTATTGGAATGTTTAGACTACCTAAAAAAGATGTTAAAAAAAGAGGGGAAATTAATTATTGCTGCACCAAATTTTAAAAGCTATGACGCCGAATATTACAAAGAATATTGGGCAGCCTTCGATGTTCCGAGACATCTTTGGCATTTTTCACAAAGATCAATTCACAACCTCTTTGAACCTTTAGATATGAAGGTAACGAATGTCTATCCCCTAAAATACGACGCTTTCTATGTATCATTGCTAAGTGAAAAATATAAAACAGGCAAAAAAAACTATTTTAAAGCTTTCAAAGTTGGGCTTCAATCCAATCTTAAAGCGATGAAAACAAAAGAGTATTCTTCTTTGATTTATGAGATTCAACACGTGTAATCCTTCTTTTAAGAAGCGTTAAGCAACTTTCTGTTAAAGCGGATCACATGTATCATAAACAAAAAAACACGCCTGAAAACGCCTCTTGCAAAGGCTTTAATTATAATTAAAAACAATGGTTTTTTAAAAAAGGATAACAAGATCTTATCCAAAGTCAACCATAACATACAACCCAAGTATTGTGATAATAAAATATACCGCCAAAGTCATCGCTCCTGCATAATCTTTTGCTAATCGCTGACCAAAAAGTAAGAAGATTAAACACAACGCAGATAATTCAATACCATAGATAGCAAAATCCTTCATCCCTATCATAACAATTTGAATTCCCCCAACAATCATTAACAAACTTGCAGCAAATTCCATTAAGAGAATAATGCCCAAAAGTAGAGGAACCATATTTTTAAGAGGGGAGTTTTGAAAATGCTCTCTGATAAACTCCAAGTTTCCATTCCAATCAGTGATTTTATCGATAGACGATTGAAAAAAAGTAACAACTAGAAAGAGCAAAATAAGAAGCTCTAAAGGATATTCAAAAACAGCAGACATAAATTATTTTTAGTAAGTTAAAAAGTACAATTCGTTCTTTCTATAAAGATGATTAAAAGTATAAAAAAGAGCTAGATACCACAAAAAATAGTTCTTACCTTATCAACAATTATTTCAGCAAGTTTTACCTTACTATCAATAGACCACCCTGCTACATGAGGAGTTAGCAACACATTTTTTGCCTTGATCAGATATTGAAAGTCTTTGGGAGGCTCGGATGAAAACAGATCCTCAAAAGATGAACTTTCATATTCCAAGACATCTAACCCAGCACCCAGTACTTTTCCAGAATTCAAAGCAGAGACTAAGTCTTTTATAACAACGCTCTTTCCCCTCGCAGTATTAATAAGCCAGAAAGACTTTTTGAATTGATGAATAAACACAGAATTGACCATTCCGATGGTGAGTTCTGTTTGGGGAATGTGTAAACTCAATACATCGGCTTTAGCCTGAAGTTCTTTAAGACTAACCTGTGAGGCGTACTCATCACCTAAACCATTAACAAGGTCGTGGAAGATTACAGATGTATCAAATCCACTGAGTTTTTTAGCAAAAGCCTTTCCCGTATTCCCATAACCTATAAGACCTATCGTTTTCCCGTCAAGTTCTAGGCCTCTATTGTGCTCACGGAGCCACTTTCCTTGTTTTACCTCAGTATCAGCGGTATTTAATTTATTAAAAAGACATAACAACATCCCCAAGGCATGCTCTCCCACAGCATTTCTATTACCCTCAGGTGCAGCAATTAATTCAATGCCTTTTTTTTTCGCATAGTTACAATCAATATTCTCAAGTCCAGCGCCTACCCTGCCGATAAACTTTAGGTTGATTGCCTTGTCAAGAAAAGATTGATCGATTTTAAACCTACTGCGAATAATAATACCATCATACAAATGAACCTTCTCCTCAATTTCAGTCTTTGAAGAATTATAATCCTCATGATTTTCAAAACCTAAATCAGAAAATTGTTGAATCATTAAAGGATGATTCATATCAATGTGAAGAATTTTCATTCAGTTAAATTTATATTAACCATTTAATTTCTAATCACTTAAGCTTCTGGTAACGACTACCACTTCGTTCATTCTCCCATGGAGGTGTCAATCCAATAACGATGATTTCACAAAACAGCATGTAGCATGACCAGCGACAAGGTTCACTCTTAGCCAAGAACCCAGTTTAAAATTAGTATTGTTCACTTTTATTAGGAAAATTTTGTGCTTTTACATCGTGAATATAGTTTTTAAAAGCATTAGTCATGATACTGTGAAGATCAGCATAACGTCTCAAGAAACGAGGATTAAATTCATGAGTCATACCCAACATATCGTGTACAACTAAAACCTGACCATCAACACCACCACCAGCTCCAATACCAATAACAGGAATTTTAATAGACTTAGCCACCCTTTCAGCGATCCTAGCAGGAACCTTTTCCAACACCAGTGCAAAGCAACCTAGCTGCTCCAATAATTGTGCATCTTCCATTAATTTTATAGCCTCTTGTTCTTCCTTAGCACGAACAGTGTAAGTTCCAAATTTGTAGATAGACTGAGGCGTTAGACCAAGATGACCCATTACAGGAATTCCAGCAGTTAAAATCCTTGAGATAGACTCAGAAATCTCACTTCCCCCCTCTAATTTAACCGCATGCCCACCAGACTCTTTCATGATTCTAATCGCAGAATCTAAGGCATTTTTCGAATTTCCTTGATAAGTTCCAAAAGGAAGGTCAACCACCACCAGACAATGCTCTATAGCCCTAATAACAGAACTTGCATGATAAATCATTTCATTCAGAGTAATGGGCAATGTTGTTTCGTGACCACTCATTACATTAGAAGCAGAATCACCAACTAGAATTACATCAATCCCAGCGCGATCTAAAATCTTTGCCATCGTAAAATCATATGCAGTAAGCATAGAAATCTTTTCACCATTTTCCTTCATCTCTACCAACGATTTAGTGGTGATTCGTTTGTATTTCTTTCTTGTAATAGACATTCGGCTTGTATTAGAATTTTGTAAATGTAGTAAATATCGTCAGAATTCTATGGGTTTAATTTCAAACGAAGGTAAAACCAACAGCACAAAATTTTTCTAAATGTAAAGAATCTTTGAGCAGGCACATTTTAGATCAGATTGTCAACAAATCACACAAAAAATGAACCAAGAAAAAATGACATAACAGTCAGGTAAGATAGAAAATGATACTTTTTTTCAACAAAATGATAAGTTTAACATATTGAAAATCAAAAAAGATGTATATTTAATTCTGTTAAAGAAAACCAATTGCTAAAAAAAATATGCTAAAGCCCGATACATGGATAGAAGAGTATGCTGATTATTTATATCACTATGCTATTGTTAGGTTAAATGATCACGATCTAGCCAATGATCTTATTCAAGAAACGTTCTTTTCAGGACTCAGATCCACAAAAAATTTTAAAGGCATTGCAACCGAGAGAACATGGCTTACCTCCATCCTCAAAAGAAAAATAATCGACTATTATCGGCAAGTTAATTCAGAAAAAGGACGGTCAGAAGTTCGGATAAGCCTGTATGAAGACACAGAACAAGAAAGTCCTTTACTAGAAAAACAAGCCCTACAAAACTATGAGAACGAAGTTGAAAAAAAGATAGAATCGGCAGAATTATTAAGACAAATAGACGACTGCATAAGTCGCTTACCCCCAAAACATGCTAAGGCATTTCACATGAAAACCATTCAAGAGTTAGAAACAGAACAGATCTGCAAGGAATTAGAAATTACCCCTACCCACTTAAGAGTCATGATTCACAGAGCAAGAGTACAACTAAGGAAATGCCTAGAAAAAAACTGGTTTAACAATTAGTCGATAGCGAGTTTCAATCAAAAAAATTCCTTGTAGATCGTCCCTATCAACGGTTCAAAAAAAGAGGAAATAGCAATCAAATTGAATGAGGAAAAACAATGTAATCCTCACCTCAGATTTTATTGTTTAAGGGCGTTTCCCTTCGGGTCGCGCTATCCGCTATATCTTTTTTGTTAAACACCAATGTTTACAAAGTATCAAATATCAATCTTCATCATAGGCTGTGTAAGTACATTTAACAAACGAGAACAAGACAAAAAAGGATGCCGCTTTTATCGCTTCTATGTTGTAATCCTAGAAAAAGTTCAATAATTTCTTTCCTTTGGTTTCTA
>JABSPP010000136.1 GCA_013214275.1 Flavobacteriaceae bacterium | reverse complement strand
CCAAAGAAAAGACTGGTGCCTTTATTCTTTAAAAAGGCAACATCATTGTATAGCTCTATCCATCGCCAGAGACCGATGCTTGTATTGAAAGTGACCAGGAATTGATTGGCAAAACGCTCTTCCAATACCGATTTAAAACCACCTTCTGCTTGGATGAATTGCTGACTAAAGATCCCAGAACTCTCGGATCTTCCTAGATAATTCAACTCAAATAGATAGTCGTTAGCGCGATCAAGACCAAAACTAAAAAAATCTGAACTAGTCCTGTTTCTCAGAAAGGCACCTGCATACAATCTAAATTCTAATTGCCTGTTTTTGGCGGTTAATTTCCTAAAACGAACCTGTCCGATTGTTTTTGAATAGAGACTTCCAATTTCAGCACCCAGCGAGTATTGAAACTCACTAATCATATCTGGTTTATTGTAAAAATACCGCAGTTTGAAAATACTGTATTTATCTGAATCTGAGGTTGAAATCCCCTCTTCCAATTCTCTATTTACATTCACCAGTCGGGCTTGAACAAAGCTCGTACCTACATCTCTCAGACTTTTTCGTCTAAATTGCATAGTAACAGATTGGTTAAACGTATTATAGGATAGGTCTTGTGTGTAATGTAAATTACTACCAGAGAGTGAATAGATCATTCTTAAGATTTTTGAATCTTCGAAATACTGAACATATCGAGTACCAAAAATTCCATTCAAAGACTTACTCTTGGTCCCATAAAGTGGTGTAAAAGTAAACTGAAAGTTTCTGTTGATGATGGGTTTGTTGTGAATCTTTAGGCCTAGAAGAACTCCATCGTAAAAATTATATTTGATTTGTGGTTGCACAAATAGCTGATGGTAATAAGGATCGTTTAAATCTTTCAACAGTTTTAATTGAATTGGTTTACTGATCAGATTTTTTCCTATTTTTTTCCAGTTGTCTAATGAGTTAAATTCTGGATAAGAATTTTCATAGTTGAGAGCTACACGATCATAATCTCCTTTGGGAATTGCTACTGTTTTGACGCTGTCAATCCCCTCTAACCACTGTTTGAATTTAATTTTTCGGTCTTTAATACCATAAATAGCCACTGGAGCTACTACCTCCCTTTTGTTTTTTACTGTAACATAGATAGAATCGTTTTTCTCTGAGGCCTTTTTAATAGTATAGTCTATATCTTTATCAGTATTCACATAATTTCCGAAAAACCAGTTTAGGTCTTTATCTGTTTTTGAGGAAACAATTTTTCCAAACTCCTCACTATTGGAAGCTTTTAGAGTATTTTTAAGGTAAAATTCCTGAAAGGACTGTTTAATGATACTGTCTCCAATATAGTCTGATAGATATCGAAGTCCCAGCCCAGCCTTGTATTTATTGACAATTTTTCGATTAAAATTAGAAAGCGAATCAGCTCTTGTAGTAAGTGATTGGTCTAGAAATTGTCTCGCACTAAATTCATATACAAAAGGATATTTATCATTAAAGTCAAGTTTTGAAAAATTGAAGTTTCTAAACCCCCAAATTTTAGATAAGTTACCAACAAGTTTAATTTCAGGATAATAGATAGAGACATATTCCATCATCAAATATACCTGTAAGCCATCGGTGAGCCAATAATCATTTCGTTTGTCTAGCAACAGGGTGTTGTCGATATACTTTTTAGTCATGGCTTTAAACATGGTCATGTCCCACTCAAACACATCGGGGAAGGGACGGATAAATTGCGGTAACTGATTAAGCCCATAAATCGGATTTTTACTTTCACTAGCTCTATCAATGAGCATTTCTTTGTGTGGGTATTCCCCCAGGTATTGTTTGATAAACAACAATTGCCTATCCAGAATATCCTTGCTCAATTCTTGGTTTACAGTCGATTTGTGAAGATCTGTTTTAACGTTAACATCCTTTGTTTTATAAGAGATAAAGGTGTTTTTTAAGTCGATGTCTAGAATGACCTCTGTCTTATTTCTCCCAACTAAATAATATTCAATAGCATCATCTTTCTGAGTTTTATACTCGTAAAGGTTCGAGTTTAAGTAGTAGTATTTCGGAAGTTGTAATTTGATTTCGTACCGACTTACGTTCGTCATCAAATCATCCATATTTAAGTTATTCATGAGCTTCCATCCATTTTGAAAAACAGCAGGAATTAAATACCAGTATCTCAGCTTATAGCCCGTTTTTGATTTCCCATACCCTGTGAAGTTAGCATTGGGGATTTTTAAAAGATAAGAAGTGTTAATTTCAATGAACTCTCCCGGTTTCAGAGGCTTATTAAGTAATATTTTTAAAATATCAGATTGATCTTCCCTCAGTTCTTTAAATGCAACTACTTCAAAGTTTACAGTCAGATTTTTAATCTCAATGTATCCACGATCTTTATCACGTGCAAAATAAAGTGACTTGTCATAATCCTCAATAAGTCTTCTAGATAATGGTGATTTTTTATTGCGATAACCATTGGGCCAGTTATGAAGGTAAACTTCTGTTAGTGTAGTCTCTGATTGATTGACGAAAATAATTTTTTGACTGATGCTTAAAATATCATTTTTAGGATCTAACTGGGCTTCCAAAGAAATAGCATGTTCCTGCCCGTGGATAGAAGCAAAGAAAATGACAAAAAAAAGTGCTATGAAATGGGATTTTTTCAATTAAATCTTTACAAACTTTAAGGGCTTATTTAAGTTTTGTGCCGAAAGATAGTAAATCCCTTTGGAAAGATGCTCTACATTAATGGTGAATGTATTTTCAAAAGCGTCATTGATATTTATTAACTGAATTAACTGCCCAATAGTATTATAAATCCCCAGTTTTTTTATCCCTGAATGGGTGCCGATTGATAGATTTAAATACGCTTTTACCAAAGTCGAATTGCGAATTCTAAGAGTTGAAGAATAGCGATCTACAGAAAGGGTGTTTTCTGGAGTTTCCACCTCCATAACAACAGGCAAATGATCACTAAATTCGATTAGAGCATTTCTCAATGTCTGACTGTAAGTGCCGTTACAATTTTCATTGTTAATATTCGAGTTGTAACAGTTTCCATTGTTTCCAATGGACTGGTAACTTCCATCAATGTAATATAAATCTGAGCTGGTATTGAAATTTTCGGACATCATGATAAAATCAAAACGATCATCCAGCCCCCCTGAAGAACCGCTGTCATCTATAAGTCCCGAGTTGGATGTTCTTGTAGATTGCGTATGGATATCCATAAAAGAACTATTCCTCCAAAAGTAGATCGAACTTGAGTTATAGAATTCAAAAGGATCCGATACACTTGAGTCACTTGGAAAAGGTTCAGATGGTCTATCAATGGGATCTATCATTACTATGGGATTCCCCTGATCTATCAACCTTTGATACCCTTCTTCATTGCTCGTGTAGAAGTTAAAGTCACCAGCAAAAATCACATGACTATCAGAGGGAATATCATTTAACGATGCAATAAAATCTTCCACAGAAGACAACCTCCTTTGTCGGTTTGTAACCTCACTAGAAGCTTTCAAATGCGTCACGAAAACTTCCAGTTTGATAGGGTTTGCTGCAGAATTTTCTGTATTTAAACGAAATGTATAATGGTTGATATCTCTAGTATCTGCAATAATAACACGACTGGTTTCTAAGACTAACTTTTTTGTATTGTAATACACCAGTTGCTGAAGGTTAGACCCCCCCGATTGATTAATGTTAAAAGCCGCTTTTTCAAAATCAGGATTGTGAGGAAGTATCGCGTTGTTGAACATATAATTAGAACCTACCTCTGTGATCAGCTCACAAACCATCAATAAATCGGGATTCACCTCATCCAGTACGGTCTTTAGAAAAGGTGTTTTTTGTTGACTGATAGTCGTATTAGAGTAATTTAACAAGTTATATATCATGGTCTTAATACGCGTCTGACCAGAACTGTTACTCACTACAAATGCTAGACCAACACAGAGAACAGTTCTCCTAACGTAGAGCAGAGATAATGTCATTAGAAATTGGGTTTTAGCTGATATTTAGCATAGAACTTATTTAAGTGTTCCAGTGCCTCATCAGCAGAGTCAACGATACGATAGAGTTTTAGATCATCCTCGCTAATATTTCCTTGTATTAATAAGGTATTTTGAATCCAGTCAAGAAGCCCACCCCAAAACTCAGACCCTACCAAAATGATGGGAAATCTTCCAATTTTCTCTGTCTGGATCAAGGTAATAGCCTCAAAAAGTTCATCTAGTGTCCCAAAACCCCCTGGCATCACAATAAACCCTTGAGAGTATTTTACAAACATGACTTTGCGAACAAAGAAATAATCAAAATTTAAGTTTTTGTCTCTGTTAATCCACGGATTATCGTGTTGCTCAAAAGGAAGATCAATGTTTAACCCCACCGAAACACCTTTACCTCTGTGTGCCCCTTTATTACCAGCTTCCATAATACCGGGGCCACCACCCGTAATCACTCCATATCCATTTTGCGTTAATTTGAATGCAATTTCCTCAGCCAGCTGATAATATTTTTCATTAGGGAGTGTCCTTGCAGATCCAAAGATAGACACACACGGACCAATTTTACTCAACTTTTCATACCCATCAACAAACTCAGACATGATTTTAAAAATCGCCCAAGAGTCATTGGTCTTAATTTCATTCCACGTCTTTTGCTGCAGCTTCTCGCGTATTTTTCTGTCTTTGTTTATCATAAGAATGTCCGTTCAAATAAGCGAACATAAATATAGAATCAAAAATCTATGTATAAAAAAATGTGAGGGTTAAAATTTTAAGTAGAAGAACTATTAACAAATAAATCACAGATATTCAACTCAAGAATATTGGATATTTGAATAAGTCTGTAAACATCTAGTTTTGTTTTGCCTTTTTCTATTTTAAAGTATGTATTTTGACTGATACAAAGTCTGCTCGACATTTCATATTGAGAAATACCCTTGTTTAATCGAGCCTGCCTTATCAAATCTAAAATCTTAAATATGTGTATATCTATGGGTTTGTTCAAGAAATGCAACTTTTTAAAAAATAAAAGTACAAAATAAAAACTTATATAAAAATAGCTTTTTCGATTAACTATTTTAGTGTAGTCTAATAAGTGATTAATTATAGCTTGGCGCTATTGTTTTGATTGCTAATTATTTATAATATTGCAGTATAATTGCAATTGTGGTCGTAAAGATGTGAGCGATTAGAAATAAGTCATGTCAATTTATTCATCTAACTCTATTTTTCATTCGTTTGCATGATTACAAATCATTTCTTGCAATGAAAGGTAGTAAATTAAATTAGCCATCCCCTGTTTTTTTAAAAGGTCATAAAATTTAGTTTGTATTGATCTTCAAGTGGAGGTGTCCGCTGT
>JABSPP010000135.1 GCA_013214275.1 Flavobacteriaceae bacterium | reverse complement strand
AAAACTATTTCTTCAATGGGTGGCCGTTAGCAAAGGTGAGATTTTAGGACTTTTAGGTGCCAATGGTGCTGGTAAATCAACCACCATCAATATGCTTTTGGGTTTTTTAAAACCCGATAGTGGCCAAGTGCAAATTGCTGACAAAGATTGTTACAAGCAAAGTGCTGAAGTGCGCAAGCTTATTGGTTATATTCCTGAGAATGTAAATCTCTATCCGTATATGTCAGGTATAGAAAACCTTAATTATTTCTGTACGTTGGCAGGTTTAAGCTATTCAAGCAGTGAACTTGAAGAATTTTTAAACACTTGTGGTTTACAATCTGAAGCCCATAACCAAAGAGTATCTGGCTATTCTAAAGGTATGCGTCAAAAAGTAGGTATCGCTATTGCCTATGCTAAAAAAGCGAATGTGTATTTATTAGATGAGCCTGCGAGTGGTTTGGATCCTATGGCGAGTAATGAGCTGTCGATCCTTTTAAAAAAACTGGCAAACGAAGGCGCTACGATTTTGATGGCATCACACGATATATTTCGAGTGCGCGAAGTATGCAACCGCATAGGTATCCTCAATCAAGGGCAAATGGTGAAAGAGTTAGCGAGCAACGATGTCAGTGCTAACGAACTTGAACAGCTGTATCTACAATATATGAAAAACTAAGTAACGATGTGGCACATTATTAAAAATGAATGGCGTTCGCTTACCCGTAACCGAGCTTTATTTGGCCTCAGCATTGGGTTTATAATATTACTCGCAGTAACGATACTTTTAGGAAATTGGCAAATACAAAAAGACACCGAACAATACACGGAAGCCAAAAACCATTTGCGTACGCAATGGGAAAGTATTAAAGAAATGAGTCCGCACGGCGCGGCACACTATGGTACCTACGTGTTCAAACCAAACACTTTGTTGAGCAGTTTAGACGACGGTGTTAACAGCATAACTGGTAAAGTCTTACGGGTGGAAGGGCACGTTCAAAATGAGATTGTGTATTCTGAAGCTTCTCAGAGTCAAGCCATTTCTAAATTCGGAAAACTCAAGAGTGCATTGCTACTTCAATACATTATTCCGCTGTTGTTACTATTCTTGGCCTTTCAATCTATCAATAGAGAAAAACAAAGTGGCCGACTCAAATTATTGATTTTGCAAGGTGCCAATGTGACGAAGCTCGCTTTCGCCAAAGCGATAGCCGTTTCCTTTTATGGAATTGGGCTTTTATTAATAACCGTTTTGGTCTATACAGTTTTGAATTTAAACAACTTAACGGCAGACATCTTATATCGAGTGGTACTGTTATGCCTATTGTACAGCTTGTATTATTTTGTATTAACGACGTTGACCATTTACTTTTCTATTCGATTTAAAAACACCAACCTCGCACTCACCTCAATGCTGGGCATTTGGATATTCTGGACTATTTTCTTACCCAATATTCTAATGAGTTCTGTGGAAGAATGGCACGAATTGCCCAGCCGAGAAAGCTTTAATCAAGCCATGAGAGAAGACCGCTCAAAAGGGTTAGATGGTCATAATCCCGCCGATGAGCGTACCAAAGCCCTGGAAGAAAAAGTACTTGCAGAATATAATGTGGATAGCTTATCGCAATTGCCCATTAATTTTGATGGCATCTTAATGCAAGAAGATGAGGAATATGGCCATAAGGTATGGGATAAACACTTTGGAAATCTTAGAAGTGTCTTCAAAAAACAAAAACAAAGCTATCAGTTTGGTGGCCTAATCAACCCTTTTATTTCGTTGCAAAACGCCAGTATGGGCTTTGCAGGAAGCGATAATTTACACCATCAAGAATTCTTGGTTCAGGTAGAAAATTATAGAAGGGTCTTTATCAAAGAATTGAATGACGAGCACGCCTTTGGTGGCTCAAAAACAGGTGATTGGAGTTTTAGTGCCGATAACGATTTCTTTAAATCTGTAAAAGATTTTGAGCATCAACCGGTACCACTTTCGGTAGTATTCAACAACTACTTTATTGATATTCTACTACTTGTAGTTTGGGGAATACTAACGAGTTTTCTCTTGATTTTTGGAACTAAAAAAATGATTATCCTATGAAAAATCTAAAGCTATTTTTATGGGAATGGAAACATTTTGTTCGCAGCCCATTTAAAATCATAGCATTGGGACTCTTTGTTCTTGCCAGCGTTTATGGTTTGCACAAAGGTGCTAATCTCTATCACAAGCAAACTGCCGAAATTGAAACCATTGAACAAGGTGCTCAAGAAAGCCGCCAAGAGGCATTGGATAACTATTATATTCCAAAAATTTATTCAATAGAAGGCAAGCCTTGGATAGATTATCAAGACCCTTTTTGGGGCATTTGGTTCTCGACCCCTTATCATTATAAAAGACCATCACCTGCAATGGTGTATAGCATTGGGCAAAGCGAGCAATTTGGTTTTTACAAGCGTATCATTTTTAGAGCAAGTCCGTCTGACCCCGATTTAGCGGAAGAAATTGCCAATCCAGAACGATTGCAAACCGGAACATTAGATTTTTCGTTTGCGCTATTATTCCTCTTGCCATTAGTGCTTTTGGTCCTGTTGTACAATTTAAAAAGTGCCGAAAGTGAACAGGGTTTTTTAACACTCATTGAAGTGCAAATGCCTGCCAGAAACAGATGGCTTTTAATACGAGTGTGTTTTTATGTTATGCTCTTTCTTTTAGTTATTATTGGCTTGCTTTTTTATGGCGCTACCTTGACCAATGTATTCGAAATTACGGGACAAGCCTTTGGTCAACAGTTGCTCTTCTCTACTTTGTACTTGCTATTCTGGTCGGTGCTCTATTTTTTCATACTACGAAATGGTAAAAGTATTTTGGGCAATACCTTAAAAATGTCAGCCCTGTTTTTAGTGTTTGCTTTTATCATCCCGGCTGCGGTGCATCAAACATTGAGCATTCTGAAGCCTGCCAATTTAATGACCGATTTAATAGATGTGCGAGATGAAAAAGAAGCTTTGTCTAAACTATCTGACAGTATTTTTCAAGAAAAATTAATTGCGATGTATCCGCAGATGGCCAACTCACCTGCTCGCCAAGACAGTATAAATACAATGGATATTCAAACTTCTGCTTATAGCGCTATTTCAAATCAACTGAACAAAAAAGCAATTCAATTCATTGAAGAAGAAAATCGTGAAAAGAATAGATTTATATCAAGTACCTTTTGGTTTAATCCCGTGAGCTTTTTTCAAAATAAATTCAATACCATTTCTGAAACCCATTATAATGATTATCAAGACTATCGCAATGAAATACAGACTTTGATTGACCGACAAATAGATACGATGAATTTGGATATCTGGAATGGTGTTAAGGTAGATGAATCAAAGTTCAGGGAATATTACGAAATGATGGTTATAGAATGATTAATATAATACTGGCTACAACAATGGGTATATTTCCATACCTCCTAACGTCGGTACGGCACATAGCCAGACCGTTGGCAGAAATTATAAAAAAGACAATAATGATAAATAAAAAATTATTTTTTCTAATCCTATTTCTATTCAATACAAGTATGTATAGTCAAAATAATAAGGAAGTATTGAGGGTAGGTGTCATTGGCTTAACTCATACCCATGTGCATTGGATTTTTGGAAGTGAACCACGTGGTGATATTGAAATTGTTGGTATTGTAGAACCTAACAAAGCACTTGCACAACGGTATGCAGACCAACATAAGTTTTCTATGGATTTAGTATATAATTCTATAGAAGAAATGTTGAATAAAGTAAAGCCAGAAGCCGTAACCGCATTCGGAACAATTTACGAACATTTAGAAGTGGTTGAAGCGGCTGCACCAAGGGGCATACATGTTATGGTAGAAAAACCATTGGCCGTTAGTATGGAGCACGCAAAAAAAATGCAGGCCTTGGCAGAAAAACACAACATTCATCTATTAACCAATTACGAAACGACTTGGTATCCTACAACACATAAAGCTTATGAATTAGTGAAGAACGAAAATAAAATAGGTGAGATTAGAAAAATAATGGTTCATTACGGACATAAAGGACCAAAAAAAATTGGTGTTAATGATGAATTCTTAGATTGGTTAACAGACCCTATTCAAAATGGTGGTGGTGCCGAAGTAGATTTTGGTTGCTATGGCGTTAACATTTTAACGTGGTTTATGGATGGTAAAAAACCTAATAGTGTTACCGCTATCTCTCAACAACTGCAACCCGAGAACAACCCAAAAGTCAATGATGAATCTATTATTCTTTTACAGTATGATGATGCAGTAGCTGTAATTCAAGGTTCTTGGAATTGGCCAATTGGAAGAAAAGACATGGAGATTTATGGTACTGATGGGTTAGTTTATGCAGATAATAGGCATGACTTACGTCTTAGAATTTCTGAAGGTTATGATGGATACGATGAAGAGTTGATGAAACTAGAAGAAAGAAATGCGCCTTATGATGACCCTTTTGCACTTTTAGTAGCAGTTGTAAGAGACGAAATTACATTAGATAAATTTGATCTAAACTCGCTTGAAAACAATATGCTAGTTGTAGAAATATTAGATGCCGCTAAAAAAAGTGCAGAAACTAACAAAACCATTTTCCTCAATTAATCCATTGTATGAACTTGAAAAAAGTAACTACTATTTTAATTGCATTTATATCTGTTATAAATGTATTTTCTCAAAACCCAAAAGCTAATAAAAAAGCAATTGTCATTTCAGATGAAGCACGATTCACAATACTTAATTCTGGAGTTATTCGCATGGAATGGGATGAAAATAAGCTGTTTGAAGACAGAGCCAGTTTTGTTATCGTAAATAGACAAACAGAAATACCTGAATACAAAGTAAAGACTAAAAAGGGTTGGTTAATTATTGAAACCGATGCACTAAAACTCAGATATAAAAAAGAATCTGGAAAATTCTCAGCTTCTAATTTAGAAATTTCATTTAAGCTTAATGGGGAAGACCTCATCTGGAAACCTGGTATAGTAAATAAAGGTAATCTATTAGGTACCACTAGAACCCTAGATGGTTATGATGGTGATAAAACATGGGACGGTTCGCCAATTCCATTAGAAGACGGTATTTTATCTAAAGATGGCTGGTATCTTTTAGATGACTCATCTAGCTTTTTATTTGATGAAGAAGACTGGGACTGGGTTTCGGAAACCAAAAATACATCTGAACAAGACTGGTATTTCTTTGCCTATGGGAGCGATTATAAAAAAGCGCTAAAAGATTATACAACAATTGCAGGAAAAATTCCCATGCCACCAAGATATGCTTTCGGATATTGGTGGTCGCGGTATTGGGCCTACTCAGACAGAGAATTTAAAGATTTAGTGGCC